>JAEUQZ010000230.1 GCA_016788965.1 Anaerolineae bacterium
CGGGGGAGTGTTTCCATTTGGCGTCCGATCCGCTATGATTACGGCGTGACGATGATTGGACGAGGCGAAGTGATATGAACCAACTGGCTGCGCTCCCCCCAATTCGCTGGATGATGCGGCATCCGCGCGTGGCGGCCTGGATCATCCTGTCGTTGGGGATGGTCATCCTGCTGGTGATCGAGGCCAACGATGTCGGCCTGCTGGCGACTCAATGGCTGGCGCTGATTGTGGCGACCATCCTGGTGGCGGGGGCCTGCGTCTGGATCATCAGTTGGGAAGACAAGGACGAACCCGCCGAGGAAGAAGCCTCGAAGCCATCATAAGCGCCCTCGCTCCGCAGCGCATGACCCCTCCGACCCCGTGCCACCCGGCGCGGGGTTTTTGTTGGCCGCCTCCTGCAAAAACCCTCAAAACCTATCCGATTGCCCGCCGCCAGGCCGACTCGCTGAGCCAGTCAGCCGCCTGCGGGTGTATCACAGGGCAAACCACACACGGAGGGTTGCAGCATGAAGATCGACATCATCGTCGTTTACGTCCAGCGGTATGAACGCGGCCATGAAATGGATTTTGTGCCACCCATCACCGGGATTCATCTGGCCGGGATCACGCCCGCGCAGTACGACGTGCGCGTGATTCACCAGCAGGTCGAGCCAGTCGATCTCGACTCGGATGCCGACCTGATCGCCCTGTCGTTCTTCAGCGGCTTCGCGCTGGAAGCCTACCGCCTGGCCCAGGCCTTCAAAGCGCGGGGCAAGATGGTGGTGGCGGGCGGGCCGCATGTCACCTTCTGGCCGGAGGAGGCGCTGCGCTACTGCGATGCCGTCGTGACGGGCGAGGCTGAATCGGTCTGGGCGGAACTGCTGGCGGATGCCGAGCGGGGGGCGCTCCGGCCGGTTTACGAGGGCGTGCCGCAGCCGCTGGATGGACTGCCGTCCCCGCGTTACGACCTGCTGCCGGATCGCTTCTTCATCAAGAAGGTGATCCAGGCCACGCGGGGCTGCCCATTCACCTGCTCGTTCTGCACCGTGCCGAGTCTCAGTCCCGGTTTCCGCGTCCGCCCCATCGACGACATCCTCCGGCAGATCACCACCGACGACTTCCCACACTGGTGGCAGCGCAAAGTGATCTGGTTCTGGGATGACAACCTGACCGCCAAACGCGCCTACATCAAAGACCTGCTGCGGGCGATGATCCCGCTCAAACGCTGGTGGCTGACCCAGGCCAGCCTGGACATCGCCAAAGATGAGGAACTCCTCGACCTGATGGAGCAGTCCGGCTGCATCGGTGTCTTCTTTGGTATCGAGACCTTTGGTGAAGAATCGCTCAAGGATGCCCACAAGCGCCAGAACAAAGTACAGCACTACCACGAGGCGGTCGCGGCGCTGCACCGCCACGGGATCGCGGTCATGGCCGGGTTCATTGCCGGCTTCGACGGCGACTCGCCGCAGGCCATCGTGGAGATGGCCGACCGCCTCTACGAGATCGGCATCGATGTGCCCTTCCTGAGCGTGCTGACGCCCTTCAAGGGCACGCCGCTCTACGACAAGATGGTGGAGGAAGGCCGGATGCTGGACGACCGCGATTGGGCGTTCTACAACGGTTACAACGTGACGTTTCAGCCCAAACAGATGTCGCCGGAGGCGCTGCTGGACGCGCACCGCGCCTTGTGGAAGCGGGCGTTCTCGTTCTGGCATTCCGCCCGGCGGATTCTGCGCTCGGCGCTGCGGCTGCGCCTGGGGGCGCTGTGTCTGGTGATTGCCATGAACGGCTTCTACTGCGCCAAACGGCTGCGCGGCAATACGCCCGTGGATATGCGGCGGTGGGCGGCGCGGTCTGTGGCGCTGGCCGGAGAATCGACCAGCCCCCGCTCCGAGGTAGTGGAGCAGGGGCTGGACTGAGGGTCAAGCGGCGCTTGCGCGGCGCTTAGACTGGCTGGATGGTGACATCCGGGATGACCAACACCTGGCCGACGTAAATCCGGTTGACGTTGCTGATGTTGTTCACCTGGGCCAGCACATTCATGTTGACCCCATAGCGGCGGGCGATGGCGGCCAGCGTGTCGCCCTTCTGGACGACGTAGGTTGTGCCACCCTGGTTCGGGTAGCTCACCTTGACGCACAGGCTCGTCCCGGCGTAAATCTTGTTGGCGTTGACGATGCCGTTCCAGCCTTGCAGGTTGGCGACGGTCACGCCGTAGGTGCGGGCGATGCGGCTGAGCGTTTCACCGCGCTGGACGATATGCGTCTGGGCGCAGACCGCGCCGCTGGTGGACTGGGCAAAAGCCGGGGCCACACTCGCCATGACGATGACGACGGTCAGGATGATCGACAGTGCAGCTTTCGTGCGAAACATGATGTTCTCCTCGTTGCCGTTGCTGTAACGGCGCTTCGTTTAACATGACCATACGATACGGGAATTCCTGAGCGGGTTCATCCGTTCAGGGGTGGATTTGCGGCTCCGTCTTCCGGGGGAAACACGTTATCCGTCTGGCGGACGAGACCGGGAAAGGATCGATTGGTTGGAGATCGTTCAACTTACCGCGCAGCAGCCTGATTTGCTCCGGCAGGCGGCGGCGCTGCTGCCGCGCCTGTTCCCCCACGCCGACGACTGGCAGACTCTCGACGGGGCGTTGGCCGAGATTCAGCATATTCTCGATGAAGGAGCCGCCTTCGCCGCCGTCGAAGGCGAACGGCTGCTGGGCTGGATCGGCGCGTTGAGCGTCTATGATGGTCATGTTTGGGAACTGCACCCGCTGGGAGTCGATCCAGCCTTTCAGGGGCAGGGAATCGGGCGCAGACTGGTCGAGCGGCTAGAGGAAGCGGCGCGGGCAGTGGGCGTTTCGACCATGATGCTCGGCACGGATGACGAGGACGACCGCACCACGCTCTCGCTGGTGGATGACCTCTACGCCGATCTGTGGGGGCACATCGCCCGGCTGAGGAACCTGGACGAGCGCAATCCGCACCCCTTCAGCTTCTACGAGCAGCTTGGCTACCGGGTGGTCGGCATCATCCCGGACGCCAACGGCCCGCGCAAGCCGGACATCCTCATGGGCAAATCCATGCGCTGAATCGATGGGTAGGTGGGCTGGCGTATAATGTGAGTCCTTGCTGAAGGAGGTAATCCATGAAATACGTTCTATCACTGCTCATTGTTGTCCTGCTGTTCGGTTCGGGCGCGATGGCTGAAGCTCAGTCATCCCCAGACCCGCTGCACACCATCGATATAGATGGCAGGCAGCAGTTCATTTCCTGTCTGGGGAAGGGTAGTCCCACCATCATCATTGATGCGGGGATGGGCGAATGGTCGCTGCACTGGCTTGGTATTCAGTCACACTTGTCCCAAACCACTCGTACCTGTGTTTACGACCGCGCGGGTTATGGTTACAGCGACATGAGCGAGAGTCCTCGCACCGGGGAACAGATCGTGGCCGAACTTCATGCGCTGCTCGCCGCAGCCGAAGTTGAGCCTCCTTATCTCCTGGTCGGGCATTCATTGGGCGGTGTCCACATGCGGCTGTACACTCATCAATACTCTGACGAAGTGGTAGGACTGGTGCTGATCGATTCGACTCCATCGGATGTGTCTCTGCCAACGGAAATGCAACAGTTGATGGCAGAATCGTATGCACAGTTTCCACAATTGGCCGATCTTGCTGCACAGGGCGCGATAAAGCCGGAACAAATGCCTGTGCCAGCCTACCTGCCGACTGATCTGACCGCGCAGTATCAGCAGCAGGTGGCAACGGAAGGCTTCTTCACTACGCTCTATGGTGAATACAACGCCCTGCCAGAAACGATGCAGGCAGTGGACGAAGCAGCGGACTTGGGTGATTTGCCACTGACGGTGATCGCAGCACGCCTGGCAGATGAGGGCTATCCGCCTGACCTGCTGCCCACTATGGAGCGATATCAGGCAGAGGATTGGCTGCCCGCCCAGGAGCGCCTGACTCAACTCTCGTCCAACAGTCAGATCATCATCGCTGATCACAGTCATCACCACATTCAGTTCGATGAACCGGATGTGATCATTGAAGGCGTGAACGTGCTGTTTCATTCCATTACGGACCAGGTCATGCCATTCTGACCAGGCATACGCAACTTCGTTGGGCGGTACTCAGCAACGGTCGAATATGCCAATCGGATTGGTCTTCGGTTACTTTGGTAGGGATAGTGTTCATCTCAGGGTGGATGACCTTTGGTCGGGTTTTTCCTTCAATGAAGCACTATCCCCGCCCTTTTCAGAAGTTTTAATCCGTTCAATGGATGGAACAGCCGAAATGAGGATACGCCTATGGCAATCGCGCATGTGAAAGCCTACGACGAGTTTGTCGAGTTCATCACCTCGTCGCCCAGCCTGGAGGCGCTGGCGAACTTCCGGCTCTCCGCCGAGTCGGAAGCGCGTTTCAGTCTTCTACTGGAAGCCAACCGCGCCGGGACGCTGACCTCGGCTGAAGAGGCCGAACTGGATGAACTCATCCGCCTGGAACATCTGATGCGGAAGGCGAAAATCCGCGCGTTCGAGAAACGAGCAGCCCATCCATAAAAGAAGAAGGCGGGACACGCAGCCCCGCCTCTCGATTGAATCAGTAGCTTGACCGCATTAGCCCACGGGGGAGGGCATCGGCTCGGACTTCCAGGTTTGCAGCGGCGTCCACTGCTCCGGCGGGGTACGGCGGAAGGTGTTGGTTCCGATCATCGTCGAGGTCCACTGCTCGGCGGTGGCCGTCTCGCGGGTGAGCAGCCAGGTGGTCGAAAGCACCTCCTCCTCGCCGACATGATGATACAGCCCCGACCACACCGTGACCGAGTGTTCGTTCACCATGCTGTTCGTCCAGGCGACGACGAAGCCGAACGAACGGCTGTTATGCCGCGAATGCACATCGGCCTGTCCCGATAGATGAAACTCGCCGGATGAGCCGCCCACGGCGGTGTAATAATGGCCTTCGATGTGTCCATCGGGCTTGATGACCAGTTCGACGCGCGAACCCAGTTCGTTGTACCAGGTCCCTGCCAGATTCTTCATCGTGATGCTCCTGACTCTAGCCAGACCATATGGCTGACATTCATCTCATCATCATTGTCTCACCATTGGTGGCTGGCTGCTGGACGGTGGCATGACGAATGACACGGGGAAATCCCCCCAAAGCATCACCAGCCGAGCCGCTGACGCAGCGCCTCGGCCCGGCGCATACTCTCCCGCAGCCACGGCGCTGCGTCGGGATGCGCCAGCAGGTCATCCGCTCGCATCCACCCGACCGACTCGACTTCATCGGGGGCGTGGACGGAAGGCTCACCACCGCTGTCCCGGCAGAGATAGGTCAGGCAGATGACCATCTCACCCCGATCATTGCGGAAGGCGTTGCTGAACACATAGGCCAATTCGCCGACTTCCAGGTCGATCTCTTCGCGCAGTTCGCGCCGAACGGTCGCTTCCAGGATGTCCTCCTCCGGCGATTCCGCCTCGATCTTGCCGGAGACGAAGCTAAGCGCCCCCGGCGCTTGATCTTCGTTGAGGCTGCGCCGGACGACGACGTAGTGATCGGCCCGGCAGACGAGCGCTTCGATGATGACGATGAACTGGTCGGTCATGGCGGTCGCTCCGGTACGAAGTGGGCAGGGCGAACATGCCGATAGTCGTGCTATAGTGGTGTAAGAGCCGCGCTTTTGATAGGGGCAGCTCACTGACCCCGCCCGGCTCAGGTGATCTCATGCGTAGCCGATCCGTCCTCCTCGTCGTCGCCCTGCTGCTGATCGTCGTGCCCACGCTGCCGGCCGTGCATGGGCAGGCGCTGCCGGATACACCCGAAATTCTCTGGGATACCTGGGGCGTGCCCCACATCTTCTCGCCCACCAACGAGGGGCTGTTCTATGCCTTCGGTTGGGCGCAGGCCCAGAACCACGGCGATCTGATCCTCAAGCTCTACGGGCAGGCCCGCGGACGCGCCGCTGAATACTGGGGCGCGGATTACCTGGACGGCGACCGTCAGGTTCGTGCCGTCGGGATTCCCCAGCAGGCGCACTGGGGTTACAGCCAACTGCCGGAGGAATTCCGGCGCTATATCGACGCCTTCGCCCAGGGGATCAACGATTACGTCGCTGCCCACCCTGACCGCATCGGCGAGGCCTGGAAGCGCGTGCTGCCCGTCACCGGCCCGGATATCCTGGGGCACGGCGTGCGCGTGCTGCGCTATACCTTCGTCGCCCGGCTGGGATTCAGCATCGCGGCCGATTGGGCGGTGGGTAATCTGGACGCCAACGCCGACCGGTCGGCGCGGGTGGATGCCTTCACCGCCGGATCGAACGCCTGGGCCATCGGCCCCACGAAATCCGAGAGCGGCCATGCCATGCTGGTCGCCAACCCGCATCAGCCCTGGGCTGACCTCGGCCTGTGGGTCGAGGCGCAGTTGGTCTCGCCGGAGGTGAATGTCTACGGCGCGGCGCTGGTCGGCAACCCGATCCTGGGCATCGCCTTCAACGACTATCTCGGCTGGACGCACACCGTCAACACCCATGACGGCTGGGACCTCTACAAACTGACCCCCGGAGCCAACGGCGGCTATATGCTCGATGGCACGGAGCAGCCCTACAAGCTGCGCCAGGAGACTATCCTGGTACGCCAGCCGGACGGCAGTCTGGTCAGCCAGCCGTTCCTGATCCGCTCGACGGTGCATGGGACGGTCATCGCTGAGCGCGCCGACGGCACAGCGTTGGCGCTGCGCGTGGTCGGCGAGCAGACCTACGACGCCGCCATCCAGTGGTGGGAGATGGGCAAGGCGCGGAACCTCCAGGAATTCGAGACGGCGCTGCGCCGGCTGGACATCCCCATGTTCACGGTGATGTACGCCGACCGCGAGGGGAACATCCTGCACGTCTTCAACGAGCGCGTCCCGGTACGCTCCGAGGGCGATTGGGCTTTCTGGAACAACACCACGCCCGCCGACCGCAGCCGCCCGGCCATCATCC
Organism: Anaerolineae bacterium; assembly: GCA_016788965.1. GTDB lineage: Bacteria > Chloroflexota > Anaerolineae > Aggregatilineales > Phototrophicaceae > CFX2. The sequence goes on from JAEUQZ010000230.1 coordinate 6,966, forward strand.
CCGGCGACCAACTGCGCTACCTCTGGACGACCACCCACGGCTACGACGACCTGCCGCGCGTGCTGAACCCGGCCTCCGGTTGGCTCCAGAACGCCAACGAGCCGCCCTGGACGACCACGCTGCCGCTGGCGCTCGACCCCGCCGATTACCCGGCTTACATCGCCCCGCCGGCCTTCGTCTGGCCGAGGCCGCAGACCTCGATGCGGCTGCTGGCCGAAGCCGGGACGCTCAGCTACGAGCGCCTGCTGACGCTCAAGCAGTCCACCTTCGTCGAACTGACCCGCTGGGTGCTGGATGACCTGATCGCGGCTGCCGAGGAGTCCCCGGTCGAACTGGTGCAGCGGGCAGCCGATGTCCTCAAAAACTGGGATCGCCACGCCGACGAAACCAGCGTCGGGACGGTGCTGTTCGCCGCCTGGGCCGCCGATTACCTGGGCCGCTATGGGTTCAGCGCGCTGGCCGTGCCCTTCGATCTCAACGACCCGCTGAACACCCCGCGCGGTCTGGTCGATCCCATCGGGGCGGTCGAGGCGCTTCAGCGGGTGGCCGCCCAGTTGGAGCTGCTCCGGCCGCTGGGGGCGGGCATCGATGTGCCCTACGGGAACATCTTCCGAATGCGGGTGGGGGAGTACGACCTGCCGGCCAGCGGAACCGACGATATGCTGGGAACCTTCCGCACGCTGACCTTCATCCAGGAGCCGGATTTACGCTTCAAGGTGGTGGCGGGCGAGTCCTACATCGCGGTGATCGAGTTCGGGGAGACGGTGCGGGCGAAGGTGCTGCTGACCTACGGCAACGCCACCCAGCCGGGATCGCCGCATGTGGGCGACCAGTTGGAGGTCTTTGCCGCGCGGGGCTACCGGGATGCCTGGCGCACCCCCGCCGAGATCGAGGCGCATCTGGCCGAGCGGGTGGCGTTGAATAGTTATTAGTTGATAGTTTATAGTTGGTAGTTCAATACGAATTGTCCGAAAAGTCGTCCATGCCGTCCGGACATTTGTGTCGTCAGTGTCGTCAGTGTCGTCAGTGACAGTGAAGCGGATAGCCAGAAAGGGCGAATTGTCCAAAATGTCGTCCACGCCGGACGATTGTTGCGGCAATTT
>JAEUQZ010000231.1 GCA_016788965.1 Anaerolineae bacterium
ACGCTCCCCGGATAATCCCATCGGCGGCTGGTACGGGCTGAAGAAAGGGCTGCGCGGACGTTTCGGCATGTACATCCCGCCGCTGCTCGAACGACTCGGCCTGGCCGAACTGGAACACAAACCCAAAGGCAACCGTATGCGGGCGATCTAGAATCCTCCTGGTCTGCGCCGCGGCAGCCTACCCATCGATGCGGTAGTGCTGCCGGTACCACTCCCAGGTCTGGCGCAGACCTTCCTCGATTGGCGTCTTGGGATCGAACCCCAGCAGTTCGCGGGCGCGAGTGTTATCGCAGTAGGTGATAAGCGGCTCGCTGTCGGGGATGGGGGCGTCCTGGATGATGGCTTTCTTGCCGATGAGTTCCTCGTAAATCTGGATGAAGTCGGTCAGCGAGATCGGATGTCCGCAGCCCAGGTTGATGATCTGGTATCCCATCGGCCGTTCCAGTGCCGCCGCGATCCCGGCCACGCAGTCATCCACATACGTCCAATCCCGCTGAAGCGATCCACCGCCATACACCTGAATCGGCTTGCCGTTCAGGATCGCATCGATGGTCTTGATCGGCATCATGTCCGGTCGTCCGCCAGGGCCGTACACGTTGAACAGCCGGAGGATGGTGACGTTGAGCTTGAACAGATGTTGATACGTATGCGCGAACAATTCGGCTGCCCGTTTGCTGGCGGGGTAGGGTGCCAGCGGTTCATCCGGTGAGTCTTCCTCACGGAACGGAATGCGTTCCGTCCGTCCATATACCGATGAAGTGGAGGCCTGCACGAACACTTCGACATTGTGCCGCCGCGAAGCATCCATCAGCGTAACGCTGCCGGAGGTGTTCACATCGCTGTACAGCCGCCCATTGTCAATAGAGTAGCGCACCCCCGCCATCGCGGCCAGATGCGCGACCCGCTTGATGGGATGGTCTTTGAATACGCGCTGCACCAGCGCCTCGTCCCGAACATCGCCTTCGATGAACACAGCGCCGTCGCCCAGCATCGCCAGATTCGCCCGCTTGATCGACACGTCGTAGTAAGGATCAAGGTTGTCGAGGATGACGATAGATTCGCCTCTGTGCAGCAGATGGGCAGCCAGTCTGCTGCCGATAAATCCGGCTGCCCCGGTAATCAGTGTAGTCATGTTTGCTCGTGAACTCTCGCTTGACCCGCCGGGCAGTCCCTCTGCCCAGGCCGTTCGCTCAGTATAGCCGACAACCCGCTCAGTCACTATTCCAGGACATAGCAATCGCCTGGAAAAAGGCTATAATCGGCACTTCTATCGGCAACGAATAAAGAACGCATGAGCTTATGCCCAACGAAACGCTGATCCGACATCTCGATTCGCTGCGTGAACAGTATACCCAGCAGCAGAAACGCGCCGTGGGGCTGCAATCCGCCTTGAAAGCCTTCCCAGCGGCGCAGTACAAAGCCCAGCGCGCGCTCCAGGACTACAGCGAGCAAAACGCGGGTGTGAGCGTTACATCGGCCCAATCCCTGCTGGATGGGCTGCGTCTCAAGGAAGAGGCCATCGATCCCATGATGCCGGAGTTGCGCCGCGAAGCCAAAATGCTGGCGACCCTGACCGGCGCCCTCAAGGACGCGGTCGCCGCGCTCCTGACCGAGCCGGCCGATGTCGTCAAACTGGACAAGGCCATCGGCGCTCTGCAAGCCGCGCAGGTTCAACCCATCACGGCTCTGCTCCCCGAACTCCAGCAAGAACTCAAAGTTGCCCAGGATCGCTTAGGTGACGACTTCGGCGTCAAGCTGCGCGAACGGCTGGCGGCGGAGGGGCTGAGCATCAGCAGCCGTCCCCCCAAGTTTGAACTCGGACGTTTTGAGATCGAAGCCAATTTCAGCAAACGCTTTCTGAGCGTTCGCTATGGCCTTGACCTGGTGATCCCGCGCGCCCCCATCACCGTCGAGGCGGCTGTCAAAGCCTACTTCACTGCGACCAAGAAGATCACCGGCCGCAAACTCGATGCCCAGGCCTGGATCGCGCAGCTTCACGAGGCTTATTCCGCGGCCCGCCAGAAGCGTTCCGCCACCAGCACCCGCGCCAACATCGTCGATTGCTATGTTGAGATGGCGCTGCTGCGCCAGGGACGCGCGTTCTTCACCGAACCGAGCAAACACACCTTCAGCGATTACACCCGCGCCGAATTTATCTGGGACTTCTACGAAGTGACCGGGCGGATCCGCGCCACACATCAGAAGCAGGTTGTCCGGGCCAGCGTCGCCGTCAGGACGCAGGCGGAAAGTCCCGCCAAAAGCATGTGGATGGTCGAAGGCGACGGCCCCTATGATGGCCGCTACATCGGCGATATCGAGTTTGTGAGTGAGTGAACCTATGCTTCCTGATCCACGCCTCGCCCGTCAGATCATCGAAACATTAGGACAGTCAGGAACGCCTCTCTCTAAAGGGGTCAGTTTCTACAATGTCGGCAACGAGTCGCTGCTGAACGCGGTGGACAGCCACTACCTCGGCTCCTATCTGGCCGATGGCGGCGCGGCCTTCAAACTCGTGGTAGGCGATTATGGGAGCGGGAAGTCGCACTTCCTCTACTGCGTGCGTGACCGCGCCTGGCAGCGCAATTTTGCCGTCAGCAAGGTCGATCTCAGCCCGAAGGAAAGCCCCTACGATGACCAGCGCCGGGTCTATGCGGCCGTAGCGTCATCGCTGATCTGGCATGAACTCGGCAGCCTGGGCGAAGATGAGCGCGGGTTGGCCCGCTTTCTGGAAGGGACACTGCGCCGCCTGCTCGCCTCCCACGGACTGGATATCGAAGACCCCGGCGCGAGCGAAGTGCCGGAAGTTCGCGCTTTTCTCCAGACGGTGGCGACCACCGGCGTGGACAGTCTCAGCTTTCATAAGGCAGTGCTGGCCTATTTCCAGTCGCTCCTCCTGGGACAGGATCGCCGCGCCGAATCGCTCACCCGCTGGCTGCATGGCGAAGAAGTCAGCCCGGAAGACATGCGCGACCTGCGGCTGATCGGCGTCACCGAGAAGATCAACAAGAACAATGCCTTCAAGATGCTGCGTTCCCTCTGCCAGACCGTGCGGGCATTGGGCTACACCGGGCTGACGCTGCTCTTCGACGAAGGCGACCGCATGTTGAGCATCGGCGCCAAAGCGGAGAAAACCGCCACCGATAACCTGCGTGAAGTGATCGACCGCTGCCGTGACGATCTGCCGGGGACGCTGTTCATGTATGCCGTTCCGCCGGATTTCCTGAACACCGTTGTGCCCAAGTATCCGGCGCTCCAGCAGCGCGTTCAGTCCGCCAACTACTTCTCCCGCAGCAATCCGTTCAGTCCCCAGATCAACCTGGAACGGCTGGATATCCCCGACGCGCAGCTCCTGGAAGGCATTGGCTACCGGCTGCTGCCGATCTTCGAGACCGCTTACGACTGCTCGCTGGACAAAGACACGCAGAGCCAGAATATCCAGATTCTCTCCGAAGCCGCGCGCAACTCATACCTGTCGATCAGCCATCGCCGCCTGTTCGTCAAGGCGTTGGTGATGGAGTGGTTCCGCCAGAAGGAGGACGGCCAGCGGGTCATTACGCCAGAATTCGCCGCAGCCACCATTCGGGGACAGAGCGACGCGCTCCAATCGCTGGCGGACGACGAACAGACGCCATACTAAAGGAGCGGGTGGTGGAACCTCAGATCGTACAGCATCCGCAGTTCGGCGCGGGCAAACTCCTCAAAACCTATATGGGCGGCTACGAATGGGAAGTCGAGTTTGAAAATGGCCGCCGCTTCCGCATCCCCTCCAGGGAATTCAACCCCGAATCGCGCCCGTCCCTGGCCGCCGGTTTTGTCGCGCCCAGTGCCCTGCCTCGATCCCCCATGCTGGAAATGGACCAGTTCCGCGCCCGCCAGACGCTTGAAGCCCTGCGCTTCGGAGTGGTTCCTGTTCAGGATGCGGAACATCTGACGATTGGTCTGGTACCGGAGAAGGTCACGCTCGACCGCGCTTTGGAGCGCAGCCAGGAACGCAGCGGTGACGTGCTGGCAATCATCGGGGATTACGGTTTCGGCAAGAGCCACTTCATCGAGATCGCCGCCCGGCGCGGCCTGCGCGAGCAGTTCATCATCGCCGGCGCCAGCCTTGATCTGGTCGAAGTGCCGCCCAGCAAAGCCCACAAGATTTATGAGGCGCTGGTCACATCGCTGCGCTACCCCGATACCCCCGCACGGGGACTGGCTCCGCTCCTGAAGAAAGCCTTGAACTCACCGGACGTGCTGCGTCGTTTTGTGGAATTGTGCCCGCGCGAACCCAAAGACTGCCCGCTGACGGCGGCGCTGCTGGCGCTTCAGGACTGCCCCAGCCAATCAGCCTTCGACGAGATCGTGGCCTGGTTGAGCGGGCAGGCCAAAGCTCAGGCCGAGATGAAAACCTGCCTGAAGAAACCGCCCCGCCTGTATTCCACGGGCGAGAATGCCCGCCAGTACACCTACATGCTTACGGCCATCAGCACCCTGGCGACGCTGGTCGGTTACAAGGGCATGGTCGTCCTGATCGACGAGTCCGAACACTACTCGCTCCTGCGGGCGACCCAGCGGGAACGCGCCGACTCGTTCTTCAAAGCCATGATCGTCAGCGCGTTGGGATTGAACAACGGCCGCGTCGATGCCGCCAGCATCCCGGAGCACCCCCGCGCCGAATATCCGGTCATGTTCGCTTCCGAACCGCATCTGTTCTTCCTGTTCGCGCTCACCGAAAGCGCCGAGCGGATGCCAGTCGGCTCATGGCTTGCGCCCGCGCAGATCGTGCGCCTGGATGATCGCTTCATCGAGAAAGACATTCGCGAGTTTTTCAAGACCCTGCTGGGTTATCACGGCCTTGCGTTCGATTATGACCCCACCGACGAACGCTGTGTGTTGATGCTCATCGAAGCGCCCAAACTGTTGAAGCTGGCTTTGGATCAGCACCGCATCAACCTCCGCGAAGTGATCCGCGCCTCCGTCACCATCTGCGATCTGCTGCATGTCTATGACGAGTATGTGGGGACTGATCTGTTGGGTGAGTTGAAGTCGGGGTTGCGAGTCTGAACGACGGGCTGCTCAAGGAACGGCTCCGGCGCACCTGGGATGCCTTCTTCAGCCAGCATGGGCGTTTCACCGCGCCCCAGATCGCCGCCATCCCGCCGCTCTTGAACGGGGACAATGTGCTGCTCTGCGCGGCCACGGCTAGCGGCAAGACCGCCGCTGCCCTCGCCCCGTTGATCGAGCGCTACTTGCCCCCGCTGCGACCGCGGCCCCAGTTGACCATCCTGTATCTGCTGCCGACCCGCGCCCTGGTCAATGACCTCTATCGGCGGCTGGCCGCGCCACTGAACCGCTTGCAGATCAGCTATGCGGTCAAGACGCGCGACCTCACCACCTTGAATGTCAAGCGTCCCGCCGACCTCCTCCTGACCACGCCCGAATCGCTGGATTCGCTGCTGGCCGCCGATGCCCGCCTGCTCAATCAGGTGCGGGCCGTCGTCATCGATGAACTGCATGAGTTCGACGGAACGGTGCGCGGCGATCAGCTTCGCATCCTGCTGAACCGGCTGCGGCAGGTGCGCGCCTATGCCCACCGCCAGGATGAGGCCGAAGATTCTCACATCCAGTTTGTCGCGCTGTCGGCGACGGCTTCCGAACCTGTTCGCATGGCCTCGCGCTATTTCGATGCGCCTCACATCGTCGAGGTTGTTGGCCGCCGCTCCATCGATGCGGATTTGCTGCCGCTGGACCCAGAGCATCCGACCGGACTGCTGGACTATCTGCACACCTTCCAGAGGCGCGGCTGGCGCAAGGCGCTGGTCTTCTGCAACACGCGGGCCGAAGTCGAAGCTTATGCCACCTTTATCCGCCGCAGCACCACCTTGTTCGGCGAGGCCGTCTTCGTCCACTACTCCAATCTCGACCGCCACAAACGCGCCGAGATCGAATCTCAGTTCAGCCAGGCCGAGGTGGCTCTGTGTTTCGCCAGCAGCACCCTGGAACTCGGCATCGACATCGGGGACATCGACGCGGCCATTTTGGTCGGCGCTCCCGGCAGCGCCTCGGCCTTCACGCAGCGCATTGGCCGCGCGGGTCGCCGCCGGGATCGTAGCGCCGCAGCCTGCTTCTACCGCAACCCGCTGGAACGCCACCTGCTCGAAACGCTCATTCAGGACAGCGCCTTCCCATCGCCCCCATCTGCTTTTCACACCTCGGTCGTCATTCAACAGATCTTCAGCCTGTTGAAACAGAGTCCCCAGGCCGCAGTGCGTCTGTCCAACCTGAACGATGTTTTCGCGGGATTGATCGATCCCCCCGCTCTGGAAGCCGTCGTCGGCGAACTCCAGATGCGCGGTTATCTCCAGGTCGGGCGGGCAGGGGAGTGGCGGGTTGGGCCAAAACTGAACACCCTGGTCGATCTGCAATCTTCCGAACACGCCCCGTTGAGCCTGTACAGCAACATCCAGAATACCTCCGGGACGCCTATCGCAATCCGCGACCGCGCGACCCAGCAGGTGGTGGCGCATGTGGATCGGCAGTGGTTCGAGCGGGAAACCCTCACGCTGGAAGGCCGGGCAGTCACGATTGAATGGTACGATGGCGAGGCGTTGTGGGTGTCTCAAGGTCAGTCCGGCCAGAATCCGGCGCGGCTGCGCTTTCGATCCGCGCGGCAGGTCATGAGCTATCCGATGGCGCAGGCGCTCGCCCGGCATCTTGGCATCGAAACCTACCGCACCCAGATCGTCGCCCTGTCAGAAGGCTGCCTCTGGTTCCACTGGCTGGGGGATGTCTACGGCCACGCCCTGCAAGGGCTGATGCGGGCTGTCGTCTCCGCGGCGAAAGCGACCAGCCAACCGGGGTTATGCCTGCTCCTACCAGAAGCCCTCGCACAGTCGCCCAACTGGACGCCGGCGCAGGTCGTTCATTATCTCAAGGCGCACTACCGTTCGGTTGAAAGTATGATGGCTTTAGGAGCCTATCACGGGCTGCTGCCCAACGAACTGCGCCGCCGCGCGGTGCAGGATCACTTTGGCATCGACCGCTTCCTGGACATCACTGCTCGCTGGACGGTCGAGCCTGCGACCGAGGCGCAGGCGGCGATGCTGAGCAGTCTGCTGCTGGAGGACTGAATCACTGATATGACCTCACCCCATTTCGTGCAGGCACTCGGCTGGCTGCGGGACACCCTCGGCCCAGAGGCGCGTTTCCGTGAGGGACAGTGGGAGGCGATTGCCGCGCTCGTCGAACGCCGCGAGCGCACTCTGGTTGTTCAGGCTACCGGCTGGGGTAAGAGCCTGGTCTATTTCATGGCGACCCGGCTGCTGCGTGCCCAGGGCGCGGGGCCAACCATCCTCATCAGTCCGCTGCTCTCCCTGATGCGAAACCAGATCGCCTCTGCCGCTCGGTGGAGCGTGAAGGCCCAATCCTTGAACAGCACCAATGTGGATGAACACCCTCGGATCGAGGCCGATCTGCTGGCGGGCAAGATCGACCTGCTGCTGATCTCGCCGGAACGGTTGGCGAACGACCGCTTTCAGAGCGAAGTCTGGTCGGAACTCTGCCACAAGGTTGGCCTGTTGGTCGTCGATGAAGTCCACTGCATCTCCGACTGGGGGCATGATTTCCGCCCCAACTACCGCCGCATCATGCGCCTGCTGGATGAAATCCCACCCGGCACGCCAGTCATTGGGACGACCGCCACAGCCAGTGACCGAGTCGTGGCCGATGTCGCCGCGATCCTCGGCGCGTTGAACATTCAGCGTGGCTCCCTGACGCGCGAAAGCCTCAAACTGTATGTCTATCCGGAACCGATGGACTCAGCGCAGCGGCTGAGTCTGCTGTCCTACCTGCTGAAGCATCTGCCCGGCAGCGGCATCATCTACTGCACCACCACCCGTGACTGCCGTCTGGTCGCCGAATGGCTGCAAAGCGAAGGCATCCTCGCCAAAGCCTATTACGCCGATGTCGAGGAAGTGGAGTCGGAAGACCGTGAATCCCTGGAAGACCAACTGATGAGGAATCAGTTGAAGGTCTTGGTGGCGA
>JAEUQZ010000232.1 GCA_016788965.1 Anaerolineae bacterium
ACGCTCAGGGAGAAGGGCTGGATACCCCCCGGAACCCCCCGTTCCTCTGCTGACGCTGCTGTCGCCCCTGTGGGGCTGGATCACTCATGCGAGATGAGTAGTGGTGCAGACCGAGTCAAAACCCCCGGCGGCCGCCCGGCCACACGGCACGCCATCCCCGGCGCGGCGGCGCTCGCGCGACTCCTGGGCGTGCGTCACGCGCCCGGCGACGCGCTCCCGGACACGGCTTTGAGCGCGCCCGCCGCCTACAGGCAGGCCGTCCACGCCGGCCTGATCGCCCGCAGACCCGCCTCCTACGGGCGCGATTGGCTCTCGGAGCGGGTGGGCGTCTCTCGCTGGACGACCCGCCGCTATGACCGCCGCGCCGGGATCGTCACCCAGCCGATGTACGCCGCCCAGCCGGTCGAGTGGGCCGCGCTCGATGCGCTGCTGCCCTCGGAAAGCCGCCAGCAGCCGGGGCTGTTCCTGGAAGCCGCCGATGGCCGCCGCTATCCGCCCGTCGCGGGATTGGCCCGTCGCCTGCTGGCACGGGGCGAGCGCCTGACCCTCAAGCGGCGGCTGCCCAACGCCTATCAGGTGCGCTCAAGCGTCGGAATTCCGACGCCTCAGGCCTTGCTGACTCCCATGCCCGTGCTGAGTCTCGCGCCCTACGCGGCCATCGACGCCCCGGCCTGGAATGCGCCCAAGCCCGCGCCGCGCCGGCCTGATTCTCCCGTGCCGGAGCCGCGAAGCGTCGGAATTCCGACGCTTCAAGCCGAGTCGCTGACCTTCTGGCTGTGCCCGAAGTGCCTGCGGACCCACATCCGTGCCCGCCCGCCGGAGCAGTGTTCGCGCTGCCGCGTCCCGGTCGATTGGCAGGTCATCCCGGAGTCGATCTGGCGCGATCTGGACACCTGCAAGACCTGGTGGCGGCAGCTATGGGAAGACCATGACGCTGCCGAGCGCCGCCGCAAGAATCCCGCCGAGCAGCCTGATTCCCTCCCGCTGGCCGATCCCGCCGCCGAGCAGATCGCCCGCCGCGCCTGGGAGACCGTCCGCGACCTGAGCCGCAAGACCGCCCGCCGCCTCGTCGAACGCTACGGCATCCCCCTGGTCGAAAAGGCGCTGGCCGTGCTGCGCCAGCGCCCGGCGCGGAACCCGGCTGGGCTGCTCATCGCCATCTTGAAGTCAATGTATAAATTATGTAGTAATAGTATTGAGCCGAAGCCGAACCGGGTAGCCGAGACCCAGGCCGACTGGCTGGCGCGAATGGCCGCCTCGCCGTACCTGGAGTATGTTGCGAACGCCGATGACATTAAACTTATGGCCGCGGTTGTAACGTAATGTAAGACTATGGGCAGGCGCTGGAGGTCAAAGTACGGTCTGCCCGGTGATCGGTCGATTGAGGACACCGAAATCATGGCGACAATCCTGCTGGTCGAAGACAACGAGATGAACCTGGATATGCTCTCCCGCCGCCTGGAAAAACGCGGCCACACCGTCTATGTCGCCCGTGACGGCATGGCCGGCATCGAGCGCACGCAGCAGGTCATGCCCGATATCGTGCTGATGGACATGAGCCTGCCGGTCATGGATGGCTGGGAGGCCATGCGGCGGCTGAAAGCCTCACCGACAACCCGCAAAATTCCCATCATCGCGCTCACTGCCCACGCCATCGCTGGCGACCGTGAAAAATGCCTCGAAGCCGGCGCCGACGACTACGCCACCAAACCCGTCCTGTTCGACGAACTCCTCGCCCAGATCAAGCGCCTCACCGGCGGGTGAGGGCGCTCACCCCGTCTGAACACCCCCTTGCAGGGGCAGGCTTTCTACTCCCACACCCTCCGTATGGTCTTGGCGCACTTAGCGTCTGCTCTGTATATCCCCCACACTCTCCGTATGATCTCTGTGTCCTCTGTGCCTCTGTGGTTCAATTCGCATTGGATTTTCATCGTGGGGTGTGATGTCATTTCATAGGGACTTGGCGGTTCAATTCGTCTTTCTTCATTTGTCGTTTCTCAGTGTCCTCTGTGTCTCTGTGGTGGAATCTGCATTAGAATTCGATGAGAACACCTGTTCGCTTCTTGCATTCGTACAGCATCAGTTTTATGATAAAACGGATTTGTACGATAAGTCTGCGAGCGAATGTACTCTACCATGCAGGATGTCTACTACATCGAGCAGCTTGACCAGGCACTCACGCTGCTGCACCCCCTCCGCGTCGAGATGCTCAAGCACCTCGATCAGCCGCGCACCTGCCCGGAATTAGCCGCCATTTTCGAGACCACGCCCCAACGGGTCTACTACCACGTCAAATCGCTGGAAAAGGCCGCTCTCGTCGTAAAAACGGGCGAACGCCGCGTCCGCGGGATCGTCGAAGGCTTCTATCAGGCCCGCGCCCGCTCCTATTGGCTCGCGCCCAGCCTGGTCGGGCAGATCGGCGGGGAGGCCGCCGCCCGCGATCAGACCAGCCTGCGCTTCCTGCTGACCCTGGCCGAAGAAGTGCAGTCCGACATCGGCCGCCTCGGCCAGCGTTCCGAAGCCGGCGCCGATGTCCCCTCGTTGGGACTCTCCGCTCACATCTACCTGCCGGATGAAGACCGCCGCGCCGCTTTCCTGGAGGATGTCCAGACCGTCTTCCAGCAGCTCGCCCGCAAATACGGCCTCCCGCCGGACGACTCCGCCGAAGCCGTGGGCCGCCTGTTCCGCCTGATCCTGGCCTGCTACCCGAAGGAGGACGACCGATGACCGACGCCATGCACATCCAGATCGCGCTCAAAGCCGCGCCGGAAGCCATCTTCGCCGCGCTGACCGAACGGCTGCCCGGTTGGTTCGCCGAACACGCCGACGTGTCCCTCGACTCCCGCCGCTACGATTTCTGGGGACGCTTCACCCCGGAGACGCCCGACCGCGCCGCCGGATACCATCCGCTGCTGGCCGTCGAGCCGAACGCCCGCCTGCGCTACGCCTGGACGCTCAACGGCGTCCCCACCGAAGTCGAGTACCGCCTCGTCGCCCAGCCTTCCGGCACGCGCCTGATCGTGACCCACGGGCGCGAAACCGAGTCGCACGCGCTCGGCACATTCTCCTTCGAGGACTTCTGGTTCCTCTCGCTGGAAAATCTCCGCCGCCACCTCGATGGCCGCGCCCCGGTCTTCTGCGATTTCTCGACCCTGCCGGAAACCGGCGATGTTCGCCACACCGTCGAGATCGACGGCTCTCGCGCCGCTGCATTCGAGGCGCTCATCCGCCCGGAGCAGATGAACCGCTGGATCGCCAGCCACGCCCGCGTCGATCCCCGCCCCGGCGGCGACTACGACTATGGCTGGAACGGCATCCCGCCCTTCAAAATCCTGGAGATCGTCCCGGACGAGAAGCTCAGCTTCACCTGGCCCGAAGACGGCGACAACACCGTCGTCACCTGGACGTTGGAAGAATCCGGCGGTAAGACCCGCCTGACCATCGTCCACAGCGGCTTTGCCCCCGGCAAACCCAACCGAGGCGTCCAGGCCGGCTGGCTGAACTTCGCCAGTTGGGTGCGCTCCATCGTCGAATACGGCGACGACTGGCTGCCCGCCATCTTACGCATCGCGCCGGAGATGACCAGCTACTACGCCGCCTCCATCGGCACTGCCCAATCCGACCTGATTCCGTCGCCATAGGGACGGGCCGCGTGACTTTTATGGATGGAGTTCGGATATCGCGTCGCACCCTGTCCCTTCAGTGGACATGGTTTTTCGGCAGCCGGACACTTTTGAGCGTTCGTAAATCAATCCGACAATCTGGGACGAGGCTGTCTCGTCCTACAGACTGACGGGTTATTTAGTGAACCGTCAATAGTGTCTGGCGGCGCAAATTCGGATATCGGCCCTATCTTCGGATGGTCAGAAGGCCATCCGTCATATGCATCGATAGGATCGGGCTTTACGGGTCTTCAAGCCCCTGGAGGGGGCGCAGAGTCTAGCCCGGCCATTACATGGTCGGGTGCGCCCCGATCATCGTTTCGCATCGTAAATTGTTCAACCAGGAGCATTCCCCATGACCTCTCTCGGCGGCATCTTCCCCAACACGGCCTCCCTCCGCAACGTGCTGGCGAACCAGGGCAACCTCCTCAGCGAGGCGCTGCTGCTCGGCGTCGGCGGCGGATTAGGCGCGGGCTACATCCTCTGGGAATTCAAAGTCAACGAGTCCGTCATCCGAATTCTGGTGCAGGGCTTCAACAACCGCTGGAACTATGCCGCCGAGCGCATGACCATCCTGTGCCAGCGCCTCGGCATCACCCCGGTTGTCCATGAGACCGCCGGCGTCAAAGCCGCCGCCGCCCATCTCCAGGCCGCCCTCGACGCGGGCAAAACCCCCATCGCCTGGGTCGATCAGGCTCACCTGCCGTATCACGGCCTGCCTGAACGCCTCCAGGGCCATCGCGGTTGGATCGTCGGCGTCCACGGCCGCGCCGCCGATGGCGTTCTGGTCGATGACCTGGGCGAGGTACTTTACACCGTCCCCGATGACCGCTTCGCCGCCGGACGCGCCCGCATCGGCTCTGATAAGAACCGCCTGCTCATCGCCGATGCCCCGCCGTCGATGGATCTGCCTGCCGCCGTCCGCGCGGGCATCGAGGATCACATCGACCACCTCAGCCGCGACTCGGACTCATTCTCGCTGCCCGTCTATGCCAAGTGGGCCAAGATGCTCACCGACACAAAAAACAAGAAGGGCTGGCCCGTTGTCTTCCAGACCCGCGTCGGACTCTACGCGGCGCTCGCCTCCACCTATGAAGGCATCGTCCTTGACGGCAGCGATGGCGCCGGTCTTCGCGCCCTCTACGCCGATTTCCTGGATGAAGCCGCCACCATCCTCGGCCAACCCGCGCTGAAAGACGCCGCCCAGAGCTACCGTCACGCCGCCGCCTGCTGGCGTGCTTTCGCCGATGCCGCGCTGCCCGAAGCCCTCTTCGGCGAGACCCGCCGCCTGATGCACCAGCGCGAATCCGCCCGCCGCCAGAATCGCCTGTCCGATCTGGCCGCCAACCGCGACCGTCTCGAATCGCTGGCGCAGGCCGCCAACCGCGCCTTCCCGCTGGATGACGCCGCCACCATGCAGCACTTCGCCGCGATGCAGGCTGCCCTCCAATCCGTCCATGCCGCCGAGGTCGCCGCCCTCGCCGCCCTCAAACAGACCTTTCCGGCGTAGAATAGACATGCCGCAGGGACGGCCAGAAGGCCGTCCGCCGCATTTCGCACCGCATCACCCCCACGCTGTACCCACCTCATCAATATCGAAAGAAGGAATCCCCATGACCATCCTGCCCAACTACACCCACTTCGCCAGTGCCAACTGGGACACCGGAACCGTCGCTAACGCCCTCGCTTATGCCGGCCAGCCCATCGACGAGGCGCTTATCTTCGGCATCGGCGGCGGGATCGTCGCCGGCTACTTCACCTTCGACTTCCACGGCGAAGACCCGCACCTGACCTTTCTCACCCGCTATTCGTTCGATCCCCTCAAGGTCATCTACGAGCGCCTCGGCATCAAGCCCCGCGTTCGCCAGACCGACCAGCCCGAACTCGCCCGCCGTTACCTGATGGAAACCCTCGACGCCGGCCAACCCGCCATCGTCCTGGCCGATGCCTACCGCTTGCCCTACAACAACCTCCAGGGCGATGACTTCAACTGGATGATGATGCCCGTGCTGGTTTACGGCCACGACGACCACCACGCCCATCTCGCGGATCGCGCCCATGTCGCCCTGACCGTCACCGCCGAGGAACTGGCCGCCGCCCGTGGCCGCGTCAAGAAGGACAAACACCGCCTCTGGACGCTCCCGCCCGCCGATCTGGATCGGCTGCCCGCCGCCGTCGAAGCCGGCCTGCGAACCTGCCTGAACTCGTTCTATGGCGATCCCCCGGTCGCGCCCCTCAAGAACAAGTTTGGCTTCATGGCTTATCAGAAGTGGGCCGATCTGCTGGTGAATCGCAAGGACAAGCTCGCCTGGAGCAAATACTTCGCCGCCGGGCCGCGCTTCTATAACGGCCTGACCTCGGCCTACCGTTCCATCGAACTGCTCGGAACCGGTGGCGCGGCCTCCCGCCCACAGTACGCCGATTTCCTGGAACAGGCCGCCGGACTGCTCAACCGCCCGGCGCTGAAAGCCGCCGCCGCGCCCTTCCGCGCCGCCGCCGCCCGTTGGAGTGAACTCGGCGTCGCCCTCCTGCCGGAGAGCGTCCCGCTCCTGGCCGAGACGCGCCGTCTGATGCAGCGCGAACAGCACTTGTTCGCTGAGCAGGGTGGGGCATCCCTCGCCGAGCGCCAGCAGATCGCCGCCCGCCGCGAGACCCTCCGCCGCCAATGGAACGACGGCGCAGCCCTCAACGAGGCCGAGACCGCCGCCCTGTGCGAATCCCTCCGCGAGCGCGTCCTGGACGTCCACGACGCCGAACAGGTCGCTCTGGCCGACCTCCGCGCCGCCCTCGGCTGATCGCTCTAACAGTGTAGGGAGGCGATGCGCCACCGCCTCTCTACCGCCATATCGTCTGCGATTTTAGGGTTCATTCGTCTCCCCTTGAAAATAGCGGTCTGTACCCAAAAATATCGCCTTCGTAGGGACGCCATTCTTGGCGTTCGGGATTTCCCGAACCGTCCGCCCGCTCAAAAACAACGCCTATCGTAGGGACGCGCAAGGACGTGTCCGGGATTCTCCCCACCTATTTTCATTCCTTTGTGGTGTCGTCTTCGCACATGGACGGCTCATCCGTAATGAAACCCGTCTTTGGAGAACATGATACTGGCGGCCTGATCTTCACTGAATCAAAATGGACGAGGGTTTTGACTGAAAGGACAGGTTTCGCAATGCGAGATCGACTTGAAACAGCGATGCATGATTCGGAGGTGACGCGCTTAGCGGTAGCACTCATCGATAACGGGCAGATGACGGAGACATACATTCTCGCAAAGAAGGACACAGCGCCGCTGCAAAGCGATACGATATGGACTGTCGCATCGCTGACAAAGCCTGTGTTCGCTTATGGGGTGATGCTGCTTGCCGAGCGGGGAATCATCGATCTCGACCGCCCATTGCAGGATTATCTGCCCTGCCCATACACCGATGACGTATTCGTACCTCAGATGACCGCCCGACAATGCCTGAGCCACACGACCGGTTTCCCAAACTGGCGTGACGCCCAGGGATTGCGCTCAGCCTTTATGCCGGGGACGAAATTCAGCTACTCATCCGAGGGGCTGACCTACTTACAGCATGTCGTCGAGCATCTGATTCAGATGCCGTTGGCTGTTTTCCTGGAACAGCATGTATTTGCGCCGCTGGGAATGCGTCGCACCAGGCTCGGATTGGAAGCGCCAGGTGACTTGCCTCCAATGCTTGATTTCCTGACAGGGACTTTACTTGCCAACGGCGCATTGAGCCTGAGAACGACTATTGAGGATTATGCGCGTTTCGTGGAAGCCGTGTGGAACACGCTCCCATCAGTTTCTCGTCTCGGCTCCCACAGTGTGGATGAGATGCTGCGGCCTCAGATAGCGGTGAGCGATATTCCTGATCTGCATTGGGGACTTGGATGGGGACTGCAATACCTATCGTCGGTGTTGAGTTTTTGGCATTGGGGAGTGCGCGGCATTCCCAAAACCATGAACTTTGTGATGGGCATTCCGAGCCAGAAGAAAGCAATCGTGATCTTCACCGACCATGCCAACGGGTTGCTTCTGTGCAAAGACATCATCGAATTGTGGATTGGCGAATCGACAACACCGGCCTTTGAATGGCTGCTTCCTGCTCAGGAATGGCGGCCTGACGGCAAAAAGCGGGTTCTCTAGTGATCAGTCCATTCAGGTTTTAGAGGTCTGATTGAAGAGACAGTCATGGTTTGGGACTACCCAAACTCAATTTAGACTGACCACTAGAGACAAGTGAGGGTTGTGACGCCATGCAAGCTACCATTCTCACTGTCAATCAATAAGGCTTTTGTGCCAAACCGCCGATGAGTGGCACGTAATGTTTCAGATTATGCGTATAGAGCGGTA
>JAEUQZ010000233.1 GCA_016788965.1 Anaerolineae bacterium
CTTGTCGATTTCCACGCGCACATTCTCGAACACGATGTCTTGCAGCGTGGCCTGCTCCCAGCCGTAGACGAAGACGCCGTTTTCGCCTTTGCAGAGGATGTTGGAGAAGCGTACCTGCCGCACCGACCCCATGTTCACGTCAGGCGTCCACGGCATCGCGCAGATGTAGATCGGCTCGGCGCGTCCCCACCAGGCTTCATGAAACAGGCGCGTTTCCACGATGATGTTCGAGAACAGCACGTTTTCGATCACGCTGTTGTGGCTGTGGTGAATGCCCAGCCCCCGGTTGGAGGACTGAATCACGCACGAATCAAAGATGATGTTCCGCATCGGGGCGAAGGCTTCACAGCCGATCATCAGGGCGGTCGAAGTCGAGACCAGCGTGCAGCCCGTCACGGTGATATTCTCGCAGGCGCCGAAGTCACCCGCGTTGCCGCAGGACTTCATGCAGATGCAGTCATCGCCCGCGACGATGTGGCAGTTGGCGATCCGCACATTCCGGCATTGGTCGATGTCGATCCCATCGCTGTTGGGGAGTTTGAGATCGTTCAGAATGCGAATCCCCTGAATGAGGACATCTTCGCAGCCTGAAAAACGCAGCGTCCACAGCGCGCCATCCCGCACCACGATGTCTTGAAAGGTGACATTTTCGCAGCCAATGAGGACGGCCGTGAACGGGCGCAGCGTTCTCATGCGGTAGATATGTGGCAGTCGCTCGGTGATGTACTTGCGCCCGCCGCCATCGATGAGGCCGCCTCCACTGAAAGCAATATCGTGCGCGTTATAGGCAGCGATGAAGGTGATGCTCTCGCCGAGATTCGGATAGCCGACGCCTTTGTGACCGGCGGCTGTTTGCACCAGACTGAAGTCTTCGGCGCGACCGCTCGCTTCGACCACGGCCCCCCGTTCCACAAAAAACTCGACGTGCGATTTCATGACGAATGTGCCTGATAGAAAGGTCGCGCCCGCCGGAACCAGCACGCGCCCGCCGCCGGCCGCGCTGCACGCATCAATCGCGGCTTGAATGGCCGCCGTGTCCAGCGTGACCCCATCGCCCACCGCGCCGTACTCTCGAATGTTGTAGACCGCCATGAAGAATCCTTCGTCAGGTAAGTCAATTTGCGAGCAGGAGTCTACGATGCTTCACCCCAACGCGCAATAACCTTGACGGGCAGCCTGAGTGTTGAATCCATGCCGGGGGATAGGGATCGGCTATAATGGGGACGGCGAACCAAGCCTGATCCATTCCCAATCCGTGTTCACGGGATTTGCCCTGATACCATGACCACCCTGATCTTCGGCGGGACGGCCGCCTACCACCTCAAGCTGGGCGATCACGCCGAGGTTGGCGAGCGCCGCATCATCGAGACACCCTACGGCCCCTCCGCGCCGTTCGTGGAACTGCGCCGCGATGGGCACGCGGCCTGGTTCAGTTCGCGGCACGGCGAGGATGGCTTGCAGCGGTCGGCGGCCTTCGTGAACCATCGGGCGAATTTGTGGGCGGCGCGGGCGCTGGGGGCGAGCGCGATTTATTCGTGGAACGGCGTGGGGGCGATTGCAGCAGGGTTGAGTGTGGGGCAGATGGTCGTGCCGGATGATCTGCTGGATATGACGCGGGCGCGGCTGACAACCTTCGGCGGGGCGGTTCCTGCCCGGCCTGCGCCGACTGCCGGACAATCGACTGCGCCCTTCGATGCGGCCCTGCGCCAGCGCCTCATCGCGGCCTGCGCCGCCCAGGGTGAGGTCTGCGCCGGGCACGGAACTTACGTCTGCACCGAAGGCCCCCGCCTGGAAACCGCCGCCGAGATCAGCCTGTACGGATGGGGTGGGGCGGCCGTGGTCGGCATGACCCTCTCACCGGAGGTCTGGCTGGCGGCGGAGTTGGGCATCCCCTACGCCTCGCTGTGCATCGTCACCAATATGGCGACCGGCCGCTGGCATCTCGATCCGCGCCGCGATTTTGGCCCCGGTGTCGGCGTAAAAGGGCTGCACATCGCGCTGGCCGCCGCGTAGAATAGCCGCCATCTTTCGCAAACGCTCATCCTCCTCCTATCTAGGGGCGCTACACTCATGGAAATTGCCTGGCAGCGCGTGCTGCCCGTCATCGTCTCAATCGTAATTATCATCGCCGTCGCCATCCTGCGGGAGTATTCCAGGACCATCGCGGCCATCGCCGCCACCATGCCGATCAACATCCCGCTGGCCTTCTGGATCGTCTCGGCCGGCAGCACGCGGCAGGAAATGCAGGAGTTCACCCACTCCGTGTTTCTGAATATCTGGCCGACCATCGTCTTCATCATCGTGGCGTGGCTGGCAGCGCGGGCCGGGTGGGGCGTGGCAGCGATGATCGTCGCCGGATACATCGGCTGGGGCGTGTCGCTGGGGCTGCTGCTCCTGGCACGCCAGCTTTTGGGGATTTGACTGTGCTTGAAAACATCCAACGCCTGCCGCCTGGACAGCGCCTGCTCATCTTCCTCCTGATCTTCGGCGGGGGGGTGTTCCTCATCATCGCCGTCACCATCCTGCTCATCCGCAACGACAGCGCCCCGCCCGAACGTGCCCCCGGTCAGGCGCTCGTGCCTGATGTGACCGTCCATGAATTCGCCGCCCTGCCGGATGACGATGCCTTCCCCGCCGTGGTGACAGTAGCGACCGACGGCCGCGTCTACACGGGCAGCTATGCCACCGGGGCGTTATGGGTCATTACGGCGGACGGCCAGACCGTGACCGAAATCCCCGGCTCGCGCGACGCGATTGGCGCGGTGGCCGGGCTGGGCCTGGGACTTGATGGCAGCCTGTTCATCGTCGATCAGGTCGATACCGATCCGGCCACGACCGGCGGCGATGTCAAGCATCTGGCTCCCGACGGGACGCTCAACCTCTTCGCCGCCGCGCCGGATGCTCAAGGCTTTCTCATCCCCGACGACGTGGCGGTCGATTCCAGCGGCTACGTCTACATCAGCGACCGGGGACGCGACCGGGTGTTCCGCTTCAACCCCGATGGGAGCGGCGGGGTCGAGTGGTGGTCGCCGCCCGCGCTGGATGGCGCGCAGCGGTATGATGTCACCGGACTGGCCTTCGACGCCCTCCACAACGCGCTGATCGTCACCGACGGGATCAACGACACCATCTACCGCGTGTCCATCGATGACCCGGCCCAATCCGAGCGGCTGTACTGGCACGCCGGGCGTCCCAACCCGCCGGGATTGGACGGCGTGACCGTCACCCCCCAGGGCGAGATTTACGTGGCGGCGCTGGCGCAGGTGGCTGTCGCCTGGGTGAACAACGGGCTGCTCAATTACGTTGCCGGACTCTTCCGGGGATCGAGCGATGTGGATTACAGCGCCCCCAACCGCCTGTACGTCGCCAACTGGGATCAGGCGGCGCTGGCGCGTCCTTCGGTGCGACCGCGTCTCCCCTTCGCCATCGACCTGATCGAGATGACTCCGATGAACGGGGAGTAGGGCGGAATCGGGATAGAAACCACCAACGGGAGTAGACATGTCTTCTGAAGGTAAATTCGGCTTGCTGCGAAAGCTCCTCCGAGCGATTGGCCTTTCCCAGGGGGCTGCCGATCAGGTGGTGGATTTCATCGTCGATCTGCTGGCCGGAGAAGACAAGTCCGGCGACAACAAGCAGGCGGTCGAGTATCCCTATCATCTTCGTGACCATTTCCTCTCGCCTGCTGAGTTGAACTTCTACATGGTCTTGCGCGGTGTAATCAACGGACGGGCTGTCCTTTGCATGAAGGTGGGACTCGCGGATATCTTCTACGTCAGAAAAGGGAATGACGCCAGCCATTGGCGAATCTATACCAACAAGATCGACCGCAAGCACGTCGATTTTCTCCTGTGTGATCTGAAGACCATGCAGCCCCTCGCCGGTATCGAGTTGGATGATAGCAGCCATCAGCGGCCAGACCGCGAAGCACGCGATGAGTTCGTCGATGGCGTGTTCGCGGCGGCGCACCTGCCATTGATTCATATCCCCGTCCGTCGTGCGTATGTGCCAGCAGAGATCGAAGCGCAGCTTGCGCCTTACATCGGCGCTCAGCCCGATCCTGTTCGGCCAAGTCCGATCAAGCCCCTGGCAGGGCCGCAGCCAACAGCGCCCGTCAAAAAGGCAGAACCGCCGCGCTGTCCCAAATGTGGCAGCGGGATGATTCTCCGCACGGTCAAAAATGGCACGAATGCAGGCAATCAATTCTGGGGCTGCTCCACGTATCCGACGTGTCGCGGCATTGTGCCTTACAAGGGTGCATCCAATTGAAGAAATGCCGCGGTCTGTACCGATTTGCGACATTGCCAAGAGCGACGCATAATCTCCCCCTATCCGAGATGTGGAGGCTGACATGCGGAAACTGACGAGTCTGCTGCTGGGATTCGGGCTGGGGGCGCTCATCGGCGTGGCCCTGGTGATGCTGTTCGTCCCCTCCAGCGGCGATCAGATCATCGCCGAACTCAAGCGCGGCTGGAATGAAACGCTCGACGAAGCCCGCAAGGCCAGCCAGCAGCGCCGCCGTGAACTGGAAGCGCAGCTCGCCGCCCGCCAGCAGATCAAACTGTAACCACCGCTCACCGAGGACTGCACTACCGCCATGCCCATCGACGCCGTTGTGTTCGACATGGAAGGAGTCCTGATGGACTCCGAAGGGTACTGGACGATTGCCCGTGACGGCTTCGCCCGCAGCCAGGGCAAAGCCTGGACGACCGAGGATCAGCGGGCGGCCATGGGCCGCAACACGGTCGAGTGGGCGCGGGTGATGCGCGACCGGCTGCATCTGGAGATGACCGAAGCGCAGATCATCCACGATGTGGTCGCCCGCGTGCTGGCGCAGTACGATGAACGCCTGCCCGCCCGTCCCGGCGCGTTGGAGGCGGTTCATCTGGCCGCCAGCCGCTACCCGGTGGCGTTGGCGTCCGGCTCGCCGACCGAAGTGATCGATCACGTCATGCAGCAGACCGGCCTCGACCGCGTGTTCAAAGCCATCGTCAAAGGCGATACCATTCCCAACGGCAAACCCGCCCCCGATATTTACAACGAAGCCTTGCGGCAGCTTGGCGTTTCCGCGGACCGCGCCCTGGGCATCGAGGACTCGTCGGCGGGGGTGCGGGCGCTCCACAACGCCGGAATGTTCATCATCGCCGCGCCCAGCCCCGGCTTCGATCTGCCGCCGGACGTGGCGGCGCTGGCCCACCGCCTGATCCACGACATGGGCGAATTCAGCCTCGAACTGGTCGAGGCCATCGGTGGCGCGGCCTCCCCATCTACATAGTGCTTTACAAGGAGACACCCCTATGCTCAGCGAAACCATGCAGGATGCCCTCAACCAGCAGTTGAATATGGAAACCTTCGCCTCGTACCAATACCTGGCGATGGCCGCCTACTTTGAATCGGAGAACCTGTTAGGCATGGCGAACTGGATGCACATCCAGACCGCCGAAGAGCGCGAACATGCCATGAAGTTCTACCACTTCATCAACGACCGCCGCGGCCGTGTCAAGCTGGCCGCCGTGGCCGCTCCCAAGACCGAGTGGGCCTCGCCGCTGGAAGCCTTCCAGGATGCCCTCAAGCACGAGCAGAAAGTCACCGCCTCGATCAACCGGCTGGTCGATCTGGCGATCAAAGAGAGCGACCACGCCACCAACAGCTTCCTGCGCTGGTTCGTGGATGAACAGGTCGAGGAAGAGGCCAATGTCGATGCGGTCATCAGTGACCTGAAGCGCGTCGGCGACTCGTCCCAGGGTCTCTTCATGATCGACCGCGAACTGGCCGGTCGCCAGCCGGAAGCCGAAGAAGGCGGCGAAGCGGACGAGTAGAACGTCCGGTCTGACATGGTGCTATAGACCCGCGCCGTCCGCTGGTATGATGCCCTGAATGCAGCCTATCAAGCGGACGGTGTTATGACGGTTTCTGTGCCTGCTCCCACCCGACGGAGCGAATTCTGGGCGGGCGCTCGCTCGATGATCCCGCTCCTCATCGGGGCGGTTCCTTTCGGTTTCATCTTCGGCGTGACCGCCATCAACAGCGGCATCTCCCCGCTGGGCGCGATGGGCATGTCGCTGTTCGTCTTCGCCGGATCATCGCAGTTTGTCGCGGCGCAGTTGGTGGCGCAGGGGGCTGGGCTGGCGCTCATCATCCTGACCACGGCCATCGTCAACATCCGCCACGCGCTTTACAGCGCCACGCTCGCCCCGCACATGAAGCACCTGTCGCAGCGCTGGCTCCTGCCGCTCGGCTTCTGGCTGACCGACGAGACCTTCGTGATGGTCGTCACCCGCTACAACCGCGATGACGCCTCGCCCTACAAGCACTGGTATCACCTCGGTTCAGCCGTATCGCTGTACGTCAACTGGCAGTTGAGTACCCTCATCGGCCTGATCGCCGGGCAGCAGATTCCTGATCTGCGGCGGCTGGGACTGGATTTCGCCCTGGTCGTGACCTTCATTGGCATGGTCGTGCCGCAGCTTCGCCAGCGCCCGATGCTCATGGCCGCCACCGTCGCCGGGATCAGCGCCGTGCTGCTCCACGGCCTGCCCAACCAGGCCTGGCTGATCGTTTCGACGCTGCTGGGGGTCGCAGCCGGCGTGCTGGCCGACCGGGGAGGTCATCATGAATGAACCGCTGATGATCCTCGGTATGATGCTGGTGACCTTCCTGCCGCGCTATGGGGTGCTGGCGCTGCTGGGCCGCATGGAGATGCCCCGCCCGCTCTTCCGGGCGCTGCGCTTCGTCCCGCCCGCCGTCCTCGCCGCCATCATCCTGCCGTCGATGCTGCTGAAGGAGGGCGAACTTGATCTGACTCTGCAAAACAGCTTCCTCTTCGCCGGGATTATCGCCGCGCTGGTCTCCTGGCGCAGCAAGAACCTGCTGCTGACCATCGTGGTCGGCATGGTCGCGCTGTTGATCTGGCGAGCAATTTTTCCGGCGATACAATAGAAGATCGGTACACATCTCACCACAGGACAGTTCACGATGCTGCGACGACTGCTGCTGTACCTTTCTCGGGCTGGTTGGGCGCGGAGTATCATCACCCATTGGGGGATTGCCCGGCGGGTAGCGCGGCGCTTCGTCGCCGGCGAGACGTTGGATGAAGCCGTCGCCGCCACGCGGGCACTGAATGCCCGTAAGCTGACCGCCACGCTGGATTACCTGGGCGAAAGCGTCCACCATGCCGAGGACACCCAGGAGGTCGTCCAGACCTACCGCGCCATGCTCCAGCGTATCCACCAGGACGGCTTGCAGGCCACCGTCTCGCTCAAGCTGACCCACCTCGGCCTGGACATCAGTGAAGAACTGTGCCTGACCAACCTGCGCCTGATCCTGGGTGATGCGAAGCAGCACAGCATCGGCGTCACCATCGATATGGAAAGCACCGCCTACACCGACGCGACGCTGCGGATTTACCGCACCATGCGCGACGAGTACGACTTCACGAATGTCGGCACGGTCATCCAGGCCTACCTGCGCCGCACCGAGGACGACATGCGCGAACTGGGCGCGGAAGGTTCTCACGTCCGCCTGTGCAAAGGCGCCTATCTGGAGCCACCCGAACTGGCCTTCCCGGCAAAAGCCGATGTCGATGCCAACTACGTCAAGGTGACGCGCCAGTACCTCCAGACGCCCGGCTTCCTGTGCATCGCCACCCACGACGAGAATATGATCCAGGCCGCCGAGTCCGCCATCCGCGAGACCGGAGCCAAACGCTTCGAGTTCCAGATGCTCTACGGCATCCGCAGCGCCCGGCAGGACTCGCTGGCGGCCGAGGGCGAGACGATGCGGGTCTACGTGCCCTACGGCACCGACTGGTACGGCTATTTCATGCGGCGGTTGGCCGAGCGCCCGGCCAACGTGGCGTTCTTCCTGCGGTCGCTGGTCGGCACGCGCTGAGCCGGACGTCGGGTCCGGCTGCGCACGGAGGTCCAGACCGGGAAACCGGTTCGGCGGGAAGAGGTTTCGTGATGGGCGAGC
>JAEUQZ010000234.1 GCA_016788965.1 Anaerolineae bacterium
TGTTCTGAGGCCGCGATGACCGATCCTTTCCACGACCAGGGTTTTATCGTGACCGGGGCGGCCAGCGGCATGGGGCTGGCGACTGCCCGGCTGCTGCGCCAGCACGGGGCACGGCTGGCGCTCTGGGATCGCAGCGCCGATGCCGTCACTCAGGCCGCCGCTGAACTGGACGCGCTGGCCTGCCCGGTGGATGTGAGCGATCCGGCGCAGGTGGAGCAAGCTGCCAGCGCCTCGCTCGCCCATCTGGGGCGGCTGCATGGGGTCGTTCATGCGGCCGGCATCCTGCGCGCGGGCGAATTCAGTCAGGTCGATCTGGCCGAACACCTGCGCGTCATGCAGGTCAATCTGCTGGGGACCGTGACGGTGGCCTATACGCTGCTGCCGCACCTCCGGCAGACGGCGGGGTCGCTGGTGATGATCGCCTCGGTCTCGGCCTTTTCGGGGTCGCCAGAGTATGCCAGCTATGGCGCGTCCAAAGCGGGGGTGCTGAGCTTCGCCGAAGCCCTGCGCGTCGAGGAGCGCCGGAGCCGGGTGCATATCGGCGTGGTTTTCCCGCTGTTCGTCGCCACGCCGATGCTGGCCGGGTACAATGGTCAGACGCGGATGATCCGCAGCCGGTCGGTCTTCTTCGATACACAGCCGCCGGAAGCCATCGCCCCCTTCATCCTGAATGGGATCGCCCGGCGGCGGTTCATGATCTTCCCCGGCTGGCGGACGCGGCTGCTGTTCCTGATGAGCCGCTACACGCAGGCCGCGGTTTATCCGATCACGGTGATGACTTATCGTCAGGGCGGCGGCTGACCGTCCCTGACCCAACCGGAAATGGGGTGTGTTATGGATATCAACAATCTCATGGCGGCAGCGCGGACGATCATGCAGTCCACCAAGTACTGTTTGCTGATGACCCATGCGCCGACCGGAGCCATCAACGCCCGCCTGATGCAGCCGTTCCCGCCCGATCATGATCTGACGCTCTGGTTCGGGACCAGTCCGCGTTCGGGCAAAGTCCGCGATATCCGCGCCAACCCGCACCTGACGGTCGTGTATCAGGATAACGCCCGCGTCGCCTACGTGACGCTCCAGGGCACGGCGCGGCTGGAAAGCGACCTGAACCTGCGAAAGAATCACTGGTTCGAGGGATGGAAGCTGTTCTGGCCGGACGGCCCCGAAGGCGATGATTACATCCTGATCCGCTTCATGCCGGAGCAGATCGAGATCATGAACTTCGCCGACAACATCGCGCCGCCGCCTTATGGTCTGATGCCGGCCGTGCTGACCCGGCGGGGCGACCAATGGGTGCTGGGCGAACATTACCGCGAGACGTGAGCGGTTCTCACAGGAAATATCAATTGAACCGCCAAGTCCCTATGAAATAGCATCACACCCAAAGATGAATATCCAATACGAATTGAACCGCCAAGACGCCAAGAGCGCCAAGATCATACGGAGAGTGGGGGGGATATACAGAGCAGACGCAGAGAACGCAGAGATCATACGGAGGGGGTGGGGGGATATACAGAGGAGACGCCAAGATCATACGGAGAATGTGGGGGATTGTCAGGGCGGGAAGTGAGTCGATAGGCGTCACGCAGCCATGAAATGGCCGAGGCTCACGGAAGACCACCCTCTCCGGGGGTTCGTGAAAACCGCTCGATCATGCACGCTTGATCCCTTCGGATCGATTTGCCATGAAAAACCTACCCTGGTGAAGGGTGAGCCGGAACCGGGATGACGGCAAGATCACCGATGTTTGTGCCATAGGCCAGCCTGCTCCCGGTGGAATCCCAGGCGACCGACCGTATTCGATGGCCGATTTCCAATGACCTGATCAACGCGCCATCGGCGGCATTCCAGATGTCTATGCCGTTTTCAGAACTCGTTGCGATATGACTTCCATCGGGACTCCAATCCACGGACAAGAGTATCCTGTTGGGCACAATCTGAGAATAGAGTCTCTGGCCGGTCTGCAAACTCCAGACTGCGAGAGAACCAGATTGAGAACCATCACCAAACAACATATTGGAAATAGCGACTTGATCTCCGCTGGGATTGATGTCAGCCGCATACACAACCTGCAAAACGGGTATTGTAGTGACGATCAGGTTCAGGTCGATGTCCCAGACTACAAGGCCGGATTCCCCACCGATCTTCATCAATCGATTATCCGATATCCATCTTACAGCGTAGATTTGGTCAGACATCCGATCTGTTTTTCCAAATAGCGGTGTTCCATTGACATCAAACACCGTGACTCCTCCCACGGTCGTACCGATAGCCAGTTTATCGCCTGTCGGGTTCCAGTCTACCGAAGTAATGGCAGCGCCTGGAACCGCACCCTCAAACTGCCGAATCAGAGTGAGATTCATCCCGTTCCAGATTTTGACCATGTTGTCACCGCCGACGCTGGCGAATTCATCCGACTGCGGGCGCCATGCGAGCGCCATTACGCCCAGATCATGGGCGAAAGCTGGCCCAATCACTTCACGTGTCGTCACATTCTGGATTTTGAGTGTCCCCACGTCGTCGCTGTATACCACCCGGGTGTTATCGGCAGACCAGGCCACTACGATAAAGGACTTCGAGGAGCCAGGAAGAGGTGCAACCTGGAGCGTGCCTGTATTACTGGCATAGGCGATCTTGCTGCCGTCGGGACTCCAGCCAATCGAGATTGTCACTGTTCGAGGCCGGGTGTAGGTGGCGATTTGTCGCCCTGTGGCAAGGTTCCACACCTTGATCGTGCCATCGGCGCTGGCGCTCGCCAGGTGTTGACTATCGGGACTGAAAGCGACGGCAGTGATGTACTCGGTTTGACCTGTGTACGTCGCTATCAGAGTTCCTGTACTCGCATCCCGGACTTCAACCTTGTTTACGGTTGTACCCGGTATCGATTCTCCCAAAGCGATTTTGCTGCCATCCGGACTCCAACTCACACACAATACACCAGCATCAATTTGATAAGCAGCTATTGAGGGACCCAAACTCGGCGCGTAAATGGATACGTAGCCAGGGCCTTTTGCCACTGCAATCTGAGAGCTATCGGGCTTCCAACTGATCCCAAATGCATCGCCTGCATTTCTTGAAGCAAGTCGTTGAAAATTGAGGGCGTTCCATACAATCAATGAGGTGCGAGGAGCAAATCCGTTTCCTGTGGCAGCGATTTTGGTGCCATCGGGACTCCAGGCAACTTGAAAGATGTACTCACCGAACCCTGGAAGGTCAGCAAGCTGTTGTCCTGTGGCCGCATCCCAAACGATCACTTTACCGTCATCGCCCCCGGACACAATCTTGGTACTGTCGGGACTCCAATCAACTGACATGATATCGGTGGTGAGGCCGGGGAAATCGTGGATAAGCTGGTTGTTGGGGTCACGGATTTGGAGCAGGCCGTTTGTGCCACTCAGCGCGATGCGCCTGCCATCGGGACTCCAGGCGACGGCTATGATGCCATTCACTTGAGCGGCAGCCGCCACTGGAATCAGGCAGATCAGAAGCACAACCGCAAACATGGGGAGGTGGTTCAGGTATTTCATGACAATCCTCCGGATTCCCGCAGACACGGCACAAGGAGCCTTGTCGCAGAGAGCAGCTTTATCGAGTGAGGCTCTGGGAGTCGTGAACACTCACCTAAGCGAGCATGGCAGAATCCTCGTAAACCTCCAACGCGGGTTACTACCCCCGGCGGATTTCGACGGTGAGGGTGCTGCTGGCCTGGTTGCCGACGGCATCGAAGGCCACGGCGGTGAAGACCTCGCTGCCGGCGGCGTCGATGTCCCAGTCGAAGCCGTAGGGAGCCTGGGTATCCGCGCCCAGGAATTCGCCGTTGTGATAGAACTCGACGCGGCTGATGCTGTAGTCATCGCTGGCGGCGGCTTCCAGGGGGATGGTGTTCTCCTGCGGCCAGAGGTAGACCTTACCCGGTTCGCCAGCCGTCAGCGTGATGGTTGGCGGCGTGTTATCGACGATGACCTGGACGGTGGCGGTCTCGGCTGAGCCGTCCTTGCCGACCACCGTCAACAGGATGTTATACAGCCCGCCGGGCAGCACGGTCGTATCCCACTGCCCCAGGCTGGCCCCGCGCGTATAGCTGGTCTGCGGATCGCCAATGCCGAAGAGTTCGCTGGGATTCTGCCCCGGCCCATAGGACAGCCGGAAGTAATCCAGGTTGGTCGGGTCGAGTGTGCCGCGAATATCGACCACGCCGCCGACGTAGGCATAGGGCTGGGGCTGGAGAATCTGCACGGAGCTGAATAGCTCTGGCCGGGTGAGGGTGTCATACTGCGTCGGCGGCAGTTCCAGGTTGTTGGCCTTCCACCAGTCCTCGGCTTCTGGCGGCGGCAGGAAGAAGAGGCGCGCCTGACGGACATCCTGCGGGGTGGTGGCGGTCGCCAGCAGGCCGTTCTGGATGTTGACCTCGACGCGCTGCCAGTAGGTATCGGCCTGGCTGGGTTGGAAGCCGGGCTGCGAGAGGAAGATTTCCAGCCGGGTCGGGCAGGCGTCGTTGGGCAGCAGGCCGGAGCGTTCGCAGACGGGGAGTTCCATGATGGCTTCGGGGCGCGGCCAGGCCATCGGAGGCAGGCTGTCGCGCTCGTGGGCGTACTGCATCACTGCTCGCCAGATCGGGCCACTGCCCTGGGTGCTGAGGGGGTCGAGCGCCAGCACGGTATCATCGGCGCGGCGCAGATGGACGCCGGCGACGTACTGCGGGGTATAGCCCATCGTCCAGCTTTCGGCGCGGTCGCCGGTCAGACCGCTGACGACGGCGTTCTCCCGCCCAAACTCGAACAGGGCCGTCGAATCGCCGAGGATGGCGCGGCGGCGGGCTTGATCGGCCAGGATGTCGTTGACGAGGTAGCCGAGTTCCGGCAGGAAGACGACGGCGCGGTTCTGGCGGATGGCATCGGCGTTGTACTCCCAGATCAGGTTGCCCTGGCTGTCTTCGATCCGCAGCACGGCCACGGGATTGCGGTTGCGATAGCCCTGGCCGACGGCCTCGGACGGGATGCCATGCATGTCGCCCAGGCCAGCGAAGACCGAGTAGGCATAGGTCATATCCAGCACGGAGACGGCTCCGCCGCGTTCCAGCAGCGACAGGTCGTAACGGCCGTCTTCGCCGAGCGAATTCAGCCCGATGCGGTGGGCAAAGCGCAGCACGTCGTCCATGCCCTGCACGCGGGCGATCTGCGCCGCCGGGGGCAGCAGCCAGGCGCTGAAGGCATCCCGCAGGTTGAGCGGCCCACGGAAGCGCCCATCGGGGTTGGCCGGGGTGTAGATCAAGCCTTCGACCGCGCCGGGGAAGGTGCGCGGAATATCCAGCACCATGCTGGCGGGGTTATCCAGCCCGCTGACGAAACCGGAGAAATACACGAACGGCAGCAGCGTCAGCCCCGGCTGGTCATCGATCCGCACGGCCGGGCCGATGAGGGCGCGGATTTCGCCCGTCGCCACGTCGATCATCACGAAGGAGAGGCTATCCGGGGCGCTGCCCAGGTTCAGAGTCTCCACAGGCGGCAAATACCCGGCTGCCCGGCAGGGCTGGCCGTTCAGGGCATCGGGTGAGGTCGGCTGGCCGTTCAGCCGGGCGAGATGCGCCCGTGCCGCGCACTCGGTCTGGTAGTACAGGTCGAGGTCGAGCGTGGTGGTGATCTTCAAGCCGCCCCGCGCCACCAGGCGAGCGCCGTCGCGTCCCTGGGTATCGAGGATACTCTGCGCCTGACGCCGGGCATAGGCGGTGAACTCCGGCGCGATCTGCTCGGCACGATCCCCGGACAGCAGGATGGGTGTGTAGCGGGCGGAGGCTTCCTCGAACTGCTCTTTGGTAATCAGCCCGGCTGTTCGCATGGCCCGGAGCAGATCGGCCTGCCGTCCGCGGGCGGCGACTTCGTTATCGAAGGGGTTGTACTGGGGCGCGAGCGGGATGGCCGCCAGCAGCGCGGCTTCATCCAGCGTCAGGCTGGCGGCGTCCTTGCCGAGGTAGGTCTGCGCCGCCGCCTCGATTCCGTAGAGCAGGCTGCCGTAGTCGTTGGTGTTGAGATGCCATTCCAGGATTTGTTCCGGGGAATAGCGGCGCTCGATCTCGGCCGCCAGCGCCGTCTCTCGTCCAATGGACTCGACCGTGGGGACTTCCGGGGGCGGGGCGATGGCGTTCCGCACCAACCGCCCGGTCAGCGATGAATCGGGCGCGAGCGGCCCGAACAGGGTGTTTTCCCACAGCCGGACGGCGGTGGTCAGCCAGCCAGGAGAGGTCGTCTGCATGAAGTCCGGGTCTTCGGCCAACAGAGTCGCCTGGAGCAGAACCGAAGGCAGCGTGTCCAGCGTCGTCCAGCGCGTCGCGGCGCTGGACTGATCCGCCAGCAGGAGCGTTTGCCCGGTGCGGTCATACAATTCGGTGATGCCCTGGATCAGCCCCAACGCCTGACTTTGTTCGGGGGTGGGCAAATCGCGCACAGCGTTCGAGTACAGCAGCGCCGCGCCGCCCACGGTGACACCCGCTGGAATGACCAGCAGGATGAAGGCCAGCACCAATCCCACGATCAGCCACAAACGGGATCGAGACTGGCGAGTCTGCTGACGAAATTGGCGCGCGCGGCGACGGCGGATGATATGGGCGACGGATGTCATAGCCTGCCCCTGATAATTTGCCCTATTGAATCCATGACGATTGTAATGACTTTACCGGATACGGCCAATCCGTGTAGAAAAAAGTGTTACACTGCGTGTATATTCGTTACAAGAATAACGGGCCAAAACGGGGACTTCAGCATGAACAAAACGCGCGTGCTGGTCGTAGAAGATGAAAGCTACATCTGCAAACTCATCAGCGACTTCATGACGACACATGGTTACGATGTCATCACGGTAGGCGATGGGCCAGAGGCGCTGGATTACATCCGCGACAACGGTTTGCCGCATATCGCGCTCATCGATCTGGCGCTGCCATCGATGCACGGCTTCGAGCTGAGCAGCAAGATCAAGGCGATGGCCGATGTGCCGATCATCTTCGTGACCTCGACCAGCGACACTGACACTATTGTGCAGGGTCTCCGGCGTTACGCTGAAGATTTCATCGTCAAACCGTTCGAGCTGCGTGAACTGGAAGCCCGCATCGAAGCGGTTCTGGCGCGGATGCCCAGTCTGGATTACGCCAGTGAACCCGTCGTCAAGATCGACGATCACCTCCAGGTCGATTTCGCCCACAACCGCCTGATCGTCGGCGGCAAGACCTACAGCCTGACGCCCACCGAGTCGATCCTGCTGCATGTCCTGCTGCGGAATGCCGGGCGCGTCGTCGAAAACCGGATGCTGATTGGCCGCGTCTGGCCGACCGAAGATGTGTTCGAGGATACGCTGCGGGTGCATATGCACCGCCTCCGCCGCAAACTGGAGTCGGATTCGCACCATCCGCATTACATCCGCACCGAGCGCGGCATCGGCTACATGTTCACGGTTCCGCTCTCCCAACGCCGCCACGTAGACGGTGAACGCTGATCCAATCGTCTGGCAGTTGGGGGGACATGAACGCCATCGATGTCTTCGAGAACAACTCGACGACGGGCGCGGGTTCGCCATCGCGTGATCCGCTTCAGCCACTCCTGAACCTGATCGCTTCCAGCATCGAGTCAGGAGCGGCCTGGTTATTCCTATCCGAGGGCGACCAGACGGACGTGACTTTTCGCGCCGGGCTGCCGGAGACCCCGCCGGATGATCTGGCCGAATGTGTCAATCGATCCCTGCGGCTGGATGATAGCAGTCCCTCCTTCCTGAGCCATCGCAATCAATCCCCTTCAGAGTTGTCTGCCGCGCTGTGCATCGCCCTGCACCATATGGATGGATCGCGGTTGGGGGTGCTGG
>JAEUQZ010000235.1 GCA_016788965.1 Anaerolineae bacterium
AGTTGGTCCCGTTTCAGTTCCATTTCTGCATTCTACCCATCCTTGCTCATTTCCGCTTCCCTCCCCTGAGTAGTTACGAATTGGGGGGGAAATGTGTCTCTGGTACGGTTAGATCGCGTCGCCCAGGCAGTGAAGACCAGCACCAGCAGCCCTAGCCCGACATTCACCCGCTGGGCCAACCTGCCCGCGGCGCTGATCCACGTCTCCGTATTTCTCCGTGTCCTCTGTGCCTGTGCGAAGCCTCCCTTTAGGGACTGTGGTGGTATCTGTATGCTTCTTCGCGCTGTTTGTTATAATGGGCGCGGTAATCTGACCCTGCACGCATGGAGCGAGGCTGATGGCTGAACAGGTCAACAAACCACGCTGCGAATACACCCATTTGGAAAACGGCATTCACCAGTTCGTGTTCTTCGAGTCGTCCAAGCAGGCCATCGACGACTTCTTCCGCGACCTGGAACATATCCTGGTCAGCACGCCGCATACCGAGACTGCCCGCTACCTGATCGACATCACCCAGGGCAGCCGCGAAATCTCGCTGACCACCCTCGTCCAGCGCTTCCGCCGCCTGGAAACCCATTTTCCCCACCGCGCCCGTGGACGCTCGGCCATCCTGCACAAACCTGGTTTGATGCTTTCGGTCATCGACAGTTTCATCCGCACGCTGGCCCCCAGCCGGGATATGACCCGCTTCTTCCCGGTCGAGCGCCGCGACGATGCGCTGGCCTGGCTGCTGGCCGAATAGGAGCCTCATGCCCGCCGTTCATGTCGCCAGCTTCCGCGTCCGCCATTACGAGTGCGACGCCTATGGACATCTGAACAACGCCAACTACATCCGCTACATGCAGGAAGCGGCCTTCGATGCCTCTGCCTCGGTGGGCTACTCCAAAGAACGCTACGAGGAGATGGGCTACCTGTGGCTGGCGCATGAAACCCGCATCGAGTATCTCCAGCCCGCGGCCTATGGCGAAACGCTCCAGGTCAAAACCTGGGTCGGCGATTTCCGCCGGGTGCGTTCGCGCCGCTTCTACGAATTCCACCGCGCGGGCGATGACGCCCTGATCGCCCGCGCCAGCACCGATTGGGTGTACCTGGAAGCCGCCAGCGAGCGCCCGGCTGTCGTCCCGCCGGAGATGATCGCCGCCTTCGTCCCGGAAGGGCTGACCGATCCGCCGGGGCCACGCCCGCATTTTCCCGAACCCCCGCCGCGGCCAGACGGCACATTCCGCCATCACCGCCGCGTCGAGTGGCGCGACATCGATACCGCCCACCACGTCAACAACGCCGTCTACTTCAACTACATCGAAGACGTGGCGATCCAGGTCGCCAACCATTTCGGCTGGCCGCTGACTCGCTCCGAGGCAGCCGGTTTCGCCGCCATCGCCCGCGAGCATCACATCGAGTACCGCCAGCCCGCCGTCCTCGATGACGACCTGGAGATTTCCACCTGGGCCGCGCCGGATGGCCGCGCTACGGCCTACCGCTACACGGCCATCCAGCGGGCGCGGGATGGCGAACTGATCGCCCAGGCGCGGACGCGCTGGGTCTGGGTCGATCTGCAGACGCGCCGCCCCATCCGCATCCCGGAGGAGTTCATCACCGCCTTCCGCGCCAACCTCTCCGGCGAGATTGCCCCGTGATTAGCCCTCGTGTCCGCCGCGCAGGAGCAGCCGGGTCGGGGCGATCAGAATCCAGGCGAGTTTCGCCAGCTCAGGATCGATCAGCGCGATGCCGATAGAGGTCAGGAAGACCAGCGGCGTCGCCAGCAGCGTCAGGTACTCGCGCCGGATCACCTGCGGGCTGAGTGCGGGATCGATCAGGCGGTGGTTGTACGAGGCATACCCCCAGATCAGCAGTGACACGATCCCCGCCGCCACCATCACCCCCGCGTAGAAGATGGTCGCCGTCACGCTCGGATAGCGGCTGATGAGCGCCGAGGGAAACGGCACGAAGGCCACGATCATCAGGAGCAGCAGGTTCAGGAACAGCAGCATCCCGTCATAGCGGTGGATGAAGCGGTAGCGGCGGTGATGCCCGATCCAGAACACGCCGATCACCAGGAAGCTCAGGATATAGGCCAGGTATTGGTGGCCCAGCCCGACCAGCGCGTCGCGGAGCTGGCCGTCCGTCAGCAGACCCTCGGTCTCCGGCAGGCGGATGTCCAGCACCAGCAGGGTG
Organism: Anaerolineae bacterium; assembly: GCA_016788965.1. GTDB lineage: Bacteria > Chloroflexota > Anaerolineae > Aggregatilineales > Phototrophicaceae > CFX2. Next base: position 2,176 of record JAEUQZ010000235.1, read on the forward strand.
ATGGCGATGGCGAAGACGGCATCGCTGAAGAAAACCAGCCGCTCCAAGCCGAAGGCATCGGCGCTGTGCGGCTTGTCGTCGGACGCGACACGCTGTGAACGCTTCATGTCAGTCGGCTCCTATCCGAGTTTTGTGTGCGAGCCTTCGCTTCGCTCAAGACGAGCGAGCGCAGCGGAATCCCCAGAGATCAAGTCTGAGATGAGGAGTGTACCTGGTGCGATAGGAAGCGTGGAGGCCGCCAAAATTAAATCCAGCCCACGAGCCGCCTCGCATTACGCGATACACATCAATTCTTGTTCCAGTATCTGCCTCCCGATCTTCCAAACTGTCATAGGGTAGATACAGCGAACTCATCCACTCCCCCACATTGCCAATCATATCGTATGCGCCTACCCACGAACGCCCTGCAGTCATGCTACCCACATCTGCCGGTTCGTTTCTAAACATATTTATCGTGATGTCATTGGTTTTAAACCACCCTCCCTCATCATTCCAGGTATTTCCCCAGGGATAGATGAGGGCATCCGGCCCACGAGCCGCGTATTCCCACTCGCGTTCGGTAGGGAGACGTGCGCCGCGCTGAGCGCAGAAATCACGGGCTTCAAACCAGGTGATGTTCTCGACCGGGTGCTGATCGTCGCCAAAATAGTTTGGACGTGCCCTGACGCCCCTCAACCGCTTAAAATCGCTCCAAGTCACTTCGGTCAGGTCGATCCAGAAGGGGGCATCGAAGCATTGTTCATGGACAGGCTGCTGGTCGCTGTACCAGTCATCGCTGCCCATCATGAAGCATCCTACCGGAACCAGCACCATCGGCACACCGTCCTCAAAGCTGTACTGAAATCCATTTGGATAGAGCGCCTGCCAGTCGGCGTTCGTGCCGCTGAACGCGCGGGCGGCTTTCAGCGCCACTTGCGGGTCTGGCGTTGAGGTGGGTGTAGGGGTGAGTGTGGGCGTCGCGGTGAATGTTGCGGTTGGCGGAACTAGTGTGTTGGTCGGGGGCAGTGTAGGAGTTTCCGTCGCATCTTCGGTGGTCGCGGGCGCGATGCTCACCTGGACAACGGCCGTCGGCGACCCGCCACCGGTCAATTGAATCACGGCCAGCGCCAGCGCCGCCACCACCACGCCGATGACCTGCCAGCGCACGCCGATGACCTGCCAGCGCACGCCGCTCCGCGCCAATCGCAGCGCCTCGGCTTCAGCCGATGGGCGGGCCAGCGGCGGCGTCTCGACCTCCGGCGCATCGGCCGGGCGGGTCGGCGGTGCTTCTTTGCGCGGCTTGGCTGTGGACTGTTTCCACAGCGGACGGCGGGCCTTCTTCGCCAGTTCCAACTGCCTGGTGATGGCCGCGAACAAACGCGGCAGCGCCTCCGGGTCGTCCGGGCCGTTCTTCATGTCGATGAACTGAATGTCATTCAGCGCATCGGTGAGTACCGTCCGGTCCCGCGCCTGAATGGTGACGATACGCTTTTGCAGGCGGCGGGCTTCGGTGAACTCCGCCTGGCAGTAGGGCGATTGCACCGACTCGTTCGATAGGACATAGACGAACACATCCGACTCGGCGATGGCCCGCAGAATCGCGTCCCACCAGTTGTCGCCACCGATAAGGCCATTTGGCGCATTGTCACGCCAGATTTCAAGCCTGGGGAACGCAGGGCGAATGCGTTCTTCCAGTCGTTTGACGAACTCCAGATCGACGCGGCTGTAACTGATGAAGATTTGCGGCATGATTTTGTTGCGAATGGAATAAGTCACTGCAACGATTATAGAGCCGCCGCCTGCTCAGCGCCACGAGTCGCCGTTGGGAATCCATGCCCCCGCCCGCAACCGCAGCCCCCAATCCCACGTAGAAGCAGAACGCGGTATACTTACCACGCATGACCTTCAAGCAGGAGAATTGCCTCGTGCGGTTGTGGACACTGCTTTTCATCGGACTGCTGCTCCTCGGCGGCTGCAACGGCGCGGCTACCCCCGAACCGCCCCCCGATCCCAACCAACTGCTCACTCAGGCCACCACCAACATCCTGGGGTCGGAAACGCTCCAGATTGTGCTTGAGCGCAGCGGCGCCGACTACGCCATCCAGACCGAGTTGGGGTCGGCGGTCATCAACCGGATGGAAGCCCAGTACCTCGCCCCGGAGACCATCCGTGCCCTGGCGCGGGTGATGCTCGGCCGCCTGACTACCGATATCGAGGTCTTCGCCCGCGCCGATGACCAGTGGTGGCGCGTGGCCGGGACCCCCTGGCAGAACATCCCCTTCCTGCCGGGATTCAACCCCCGCGCCCTGCTTCAGGAAGAGGATCGCGGCTTGCAGGCTGCCCTCCGCGCCCTGGAGAATGTCCAGTACGCCGGCGAAGCCACCCTCGAAGACGGCTCGACCACCTATCGCCTCACCTCCGAGGCGGACGGCGCTGAAGTCTCCTGGATGCTGCTGTACATCATCCAGATCACCGGGCGCGTCACCGTCGATGTCTTCATCGATAGGGCGCTGATCCTGCCCGTCAAGTTCATTATCATCCAGCCAGAGACGGCCACCGATCAGGTTGGCCCGACCACCTGGAACATCGAGTTGTTCGACTTCAACGAGCCGATTGAACTCAACGCGCCCGCGCCGACGCCGACGCCCGGCTGAACATCCTCCAACGGACACCCATAACCCGCTATGATGCCATCTTCAACCCGCTCCACGGCCGCGCCCAACCCCTGGTTGGTGCTGGCTTTGATCTGCCTGCCGGTCTTCATCGGTTCGCTCGACCTGACCATCGTCTCGGCTTTCCTGCCGGAGATCGTCATCAACCTGGGGCTGCCGCTCCAGACCGCCCTGGACGAAGCCGCCTGGGTCGTCAGCGGCTACCTGCTGGCCTACGCCGTCAGCATGACCTTCATGGGGCGCATCAGCGATCTGGTCGGGCGGCGCTGGGTCTATATCGCCTGCCTGCTGATCTTCATTGCCGGCTCGGTGCTGGTCGCCACTGCCCACCAGTGGCCGGCCGATATGCTCAACCTGCTGCTGCGCCGGATGGATGTCCGCCTCCCGCGCGAAGAGATCACCCTGATCGCCATCATCATCGGCCGTGTCATCCAGGCGCTCGGAGCCGGGGCGCTCGTCCCCGTCAGCCTCGCCCTGGTCAGCGATCTCTTCCCGCCGGAACGCCGCGCCCAGCCGCTCGGCGTCGTCGGCGCGGTCGATACCCTCGGTTGGGTGCTGGGGCATCTGTATGGCGGCGTGCTGGTCAACTGGTTCGCCAGCCAGCGTGAAGGCTTCGTCACCTTCCTCGCCAGCCTGGGACTCAACTGGCCGGCCCCGGATTGGCGCACCCTCTTCTGGATCAACGTCCCGCTCACCATCATCGCCCTGATCCTCACCCTGATCGCCCTGCGCCGCCTGCCGGATCAACGCTCGCCCGGCCGCTTCGACTGGCTCGGCACAGCCCTCATCACCGCCGCCCTGATTCTGCTGGTGGCCGGCCTGGGCGGGAACGTCGATGCCTCGCTCGCCCCTACCAACCTCAGCGACTTCAGCCAGCTTCCGGCCTTCAATGGCGGGGCGCTCCTGCTGGCGCTCTTCGCCCTGCTCGGCTTCGTGCTGGTCGAATCCCGGCTGAAAGACCCGCTCATCGACCTGCATCTCTTCCGCCGCCGCCGCTTCGCCGCCGGAGCGCTCATCAACCTGCTGATCGGCTTCTGCCTGATGATCGGGCTGGTGATCGTCCCGATCCTCGTCAACGTCCGCACCCAGGATGTCAGCCGCCTCAGCGAAGCCGCGTTCCAGGCCGGCGTCCTCCTCTCCGCCCTGACCATCCCGATGGCGCTGGCGGCCGTCCCCGGTGGCTGGCTGAGTGACCGCATCGGCATCCAGCGCACCACGCTGTTAGGGCTGTCGCTGGCGGTGATCGGCTTCGTGCTGGTCTGGCAGACCTGGCGGCTGGACGTGGCTGACGCGATCATGGCCGCCGAGATGGCCCTCGTCGGCGCGGGCATCGGCCTGACTTTTTCGCCCATCAGCGCCGCCGTCATCAACGCCGCCGATGCTGATAAACGCGGCGTTGCCTCCGCCCTGGTGATTATTCTGCGCCTGATCGGTATGACCGTGGCCGTCGCCTCGCTCACCACCATCGCCCTCTACCGGGTCAACAGCCTCGGCGCAATCGAAGTCGGCATCAGCGCCGCCGAAGACCCCAACGCCTTCCTTCAGGCCTACGCGGAGATCACCGTGCGTGTGCTGGCCGAACTCGGCCTGATCGGAGCCGTCCTGTGCGGACTGGCGCTCATCCCGGCTGCCCTCGGCTTCCGCCGGGAAACCGATCAGCCTTCCAGCCCTTGAGCGCCGCCGCGATCTTCACTTGCGCCCCAACCTCTTACACTTTGTAAGAGGTTGATTCCCCTCCATATGATCTCTGTGCCCTCCGGGCGCACGGCTGTGCGCCCGCCCGATTTCTCCCTCGTCTGCGTCAGTCCTAAAGAGTTATAGATCGTTAGATACGTCATCCGGCGGGCTGGAACAACTCAATTGGGTTGCCAGAGGGGTCATCTACCAGTATTTGCTTGCCACCCGGTCCCTGAATGATGTCATTGCGGAACTGGACTCCCGCCATCTTCATCGAGGCTACCCGACTGTCGATGTCGTCAATCTCAATCACGAAGCGGTTCCAGCCGCCGGGAAGCGGTTGGCGTCCATCTGGCATCGGGCGAGACGCTGAGGTCTGTGGCCCACTCAGCCACAGTTCCAGGCCATCCCGTTCGACGATAGCAAAGGCCGGTCCCATCTGGTCAACGAGCTTGAAATCTAAGTGCGTCGTGTAGAAGGTAATTGCACTTTCGATGTCATGAACAAGGTAACGCACGATTGCCATAATACCCTCCTGTTGAAACAAGTGTTCCATAATCGGGTATGTTACACCGTCTGTGAATCGGTTGCAAGAATCGGAGCAATGCAGCTATCCGCATTGGATTTTCGCATTTGCGCCGCGGCCGCTGGCTCCGTTACAATTGGAACAGGTGTTCAATAGCCAATCAGGACAGTCCATGTCCGCCAATTCCCTTCAGCGCGTCCGCGACCTGTGCCTGACCCTCCCGGAAACGACCGAGAAGATCTCCCACGGCGAACCGACCTTCTTCGTCGGAAAGAAGGTCTTCGTGATGTTCGCCGACAACCATCACCAGGATGGGCGCGTCGCCGTCTGGCTGCCTGTCCCGCTGGGGATGCAGGAAACGCTCATCGCCAGCGACGCGGATACGTTCTTCAAGCCGCCCTATGTTGGACCGCGCGGTTGGGTCGGCATCGTGCTGGATCGCATCAGCGATGACGATCTGGCCTACTACGTCCGCGCCGCCTGGTCACTGATCGCCCCGCCGAAACTCCGCCGCGCCGAACACCCCCCTGATCCCTGATCGCCGCCCACCGGCTTGCTGATGCGGGCTTTTTCACTCTGCCGAAGGCTTGAGCCTCCGCTACTCCGCCTTTCCCCAACTCCCATTCCTCCTCCGTATTTCTCTCCCTTGAAAATAGACGCACGCTTCCCTTACACACCGCCTTCGTAGGGACGCCATTCTTGGCGTCCGGGATTTCCCGAAACAGCCGTGCCCGTCTTCCAGAACCCCTGGAGGGGGTGGTATTCCTGTAGCCGGGGGGATTACATCCCTCGGCGATCCCCCGCCGACTCTA
>JAEUQZ010000236.1 GCA_016788965.1 Anaerolineae bacterium
CGCAACCGGATGCGATCCGGCGACAGTCCTGCGCGGGAGTACATTGACGAGGGGATTCGGATTGTGTACGAGCAGATCAATGGGGTCATCCCGCACCTGGCGCAGTCCGGGTGGCTGGTGCTGGATACCACGACGCTGGCGATAGATGCCGTGGTGGAGACGATCATCGGGCGGGGGTAAGCGGCGGAACTGGCTATCCCGGCGGCAGCAGGCCGTATTAGCTAAATCCCGTGGCGGGATGACCTGCGATCAACGATTCAGCATTTTTGTGACCATCGCCCGCACCCGCGCGTCGGGATCATCCCGCAGGTCGCCCAGGCTCAGCAGCGCATCCTGGTCGCCGATCTCACCCAACGCCTGGATCGCGGCCACCCGTACCTCCCAGGTTTCATCCCGCGCCGCCCGGATCAACCCCTCAGCCGCCCGCCTATCCCCGATCAGGCCGAGGATGGCCGCGGCCTGTTCCCGTACATCCGCCTCGGCGTGACCCAGCGCGGGCAGCACCGCCTCGACCGCTTTGAGCCGCTCCAGCACCTCAACCGCCATCCAGCGCACATTCAGGTCGGGGTCGGCCAGCAGATCGACCAACCCCTGGGCTGCCCGCCCATCCCCGATCTGGCCGAGGGCGTAGGCCGCCTTCAGCCGCACCGGAGCGTCCCCATCCCGCAGCGCCCCGATCAACCCGTCCACGGCCCGCCCGTCCCCGATCTTGCCCAGCGTATGGGCGGCGTTGTGCCGGGCCGCCGCGCTCGGATCGCTCAGCGCGTGGATGAGCGGCTCGACCGCAGCCGCGCCGATCCGCACCAGCGCCCAGGTGGCATCCTCCTGGACGTTCAGTTCCGGGTCGTGGCAGAGGGTTCCGATCAGGGCTTCGATGGCCTGGGGGTCGCCAAGCTGTCCCAGGCCGAGCGCTGCTTTACTGCGAACGTTGGGCTGGGCATCCTGAAGCTGAGCGATCAGGGAAGCGAGCGAGTCGGTCATGAGCGGCCTCGATGGAAAAGAATTGAACCACAGAGACACAGAGGACACAGAGATCATACGAAGAAGCGGGGGTGAAAAAAAGGGCGCAGGTTCGTGCGCCCTTCGGGGTCTATGGTGTCAGGGTTTCGGTCGGCGTGGAAGTCGGCGTTGGGGTCGGGGTGGGTGTCTCCGTCGGTGTCGAGGTCGGCGTGGAAGTCGGCGTTGACGTGGCCGTCGGCGTCGCGGTTGGTGTTTCGGTTGGCGTCGCGCTGGGCGTCCAGGTTGGCGTGAAGGTCGCCGTCACCACAATCGGAACCTGGATGGTGATCGGCTGAATCTGGGTGATGATGATGGGCGGCTGCGTCGGCGGGATGGCCGTTGGAGGCGGCGGTTGGGTCGGCTGCCCGGCCGGCTGCTGCGGTTGAGTCTGCGGCTGCGATGAGGATGACGATGAAGACTGCTGCGACGAGTTCGAGTCGTTCGAGGACGGCTCGGTTGGTTCAGCCGTGGGCGTGGGTGTGCTGTTCAGGTCTGGCGCGACGCGCTGGTTGGTCGCCATCCAGATGGCCGTCCCGGTCGCGCCCCAGGAATCCGGCGAGCGCGTCTCGGTAATCGTTGCCGAGGGGGTAATCGTCGGCGTGGCCGTCGGGATGATCGGGGTCGGTACGGTGTTGAAGGCCAGGTTGTTGAACGCTTCACCCTGGGAGTAGGGCGAGGTGTAGACCGTCAGGTTGAGCGTGAGGATTTCGCCGGTCATGCCCGGCCCAATGCTCAGGTTGCTGATGACCACCGAGGGGGCCGAAGCCTCCTGAAGCCGCGCCACGAAGTTCATCAGCCGGGTGGTCGGCCCTTCCACCTGCAAGCGGAAGGCGCTCACCGCGTAGGGCAGGGCGGGTTCGGCCGTCACCCCTTCGGCGTTGGACATGCTCATCGGAGCCATCGCCGGCACTTGCAGGCTGGTGATCTCCACGCTGCTTTCGCGGGCATAGATGTACAGGTTGTTCATCAAGTCCTGAGTCTGCTGTTCGGTCAGGAAGGGGCTGCCCAACGCGCCCAGCGTGGCCGTGGCCTTATCCTTCTGCCGTTCCAGCATGGCCGAGTCGGCCAGCGGGTCCTGGAGAGTCAGCGTGGCGTCGATGGCCTGCTGGCCGCCCTGAATCTGGGTGTTCAGGCTGTCGTAGGCGCGCCACTGCGGGGCGACCATCGCCGCGCAGAAGAAGACGTTCGCCAGCCCCAGCAGGAATACCATCGCGCCGGGCAGCAGAGTTGCCCGGCGGCTGCGGATGTTTTCGACCAGATTGTTCATTAGCCACTTTTCCCCAGCTCGGCCACGATACTGAACTGCGCGCTGCGGGTCTGCGGCGCAGTGGGCGTCACACCTGCCGGAAGCGGCGTCGGGGCGACGATGTTCAAGGTCTGAATAGTCACGCGGGTGAAGAAACCGCTGTCGCGCAGCACATTGGCGTAGGTCATGACCTGGAGTTCGTCGATGCCTTCGCCCATGATGGTGATCAGCTTGTCCTGCTGTACGAGACGGTCGATGTGCATCTGGCTGATGTCGAAATCGCTCAGCACGCGGATCAGGGCCGGCCAGTTGGTGTAGCTGGCCGCCAGCGAGTCATAGATGCTGGCAAGCTGGCTGTTCACGTTCAGGACTTCCATGACCTGGCTCCGCGCGGCTTCGACGGCCGCATCGGGCGCAGCGGTCGCTTCCAGCGTGGCTTTGATGTCGGCAAGCTGTTCTTCCAGCGGGGCGCGGCCTTCCCGGATGGTGCTGTAGATCAGGAAGTTGACGCCGAACAGGAACAGCATGGTCAGGCCCAGCAGCCAGAGCGCCAGCGTCGACGCGGGTCGTCGCGGCGGGGGCGGGGCCTGTTCGTCTTGTTGGAGTTCGTCGTAGTCCTGTGCAGCCACGATAAACCGATCCTAACTAACGCGCAAAGGGGTTATACAGGAGGGCGATGAGCGCCCCCAGACAGAGATACGGCGCATAGGCGATGGGCGCTTTGCGCCCGCGCAGGAGCAGCCAGACGGCGGCCAGCGCCCCGCTGCCCGTTCCGATCAGCAGCGCCCAGATCAACTGGGGGAACCCCAGCGTGAAACCGATCAAAGCCGCCAGCTTGATATCGCCCCCGCCGACTCCGCCGGGCATCAGCCAGGCCGTCAGCAGGAAGGTCGCCAGCGCGAAACCCGCGCCCACCAGGGCCATCGGCAGCGCTCCCGGCAGCACTAGGGCATAGGCGGCCAGCACCACCAGCAGCGCCGGGTACACCATGATGTTCAGCACCAGCCGGTAGCGCAGGTCGATCAGCGTGACGAGCAGCAAGAAAGTGTACGCGGAGCCTAAGATCAGAGTAGGGGTGGTTTGGCCGTAACGCAAGTGAAGAATGCCGAAAAAGACGGCGCTGCCGATTTCGGCCAGCAGGCCAATGCGGACTTCCCGCCAGCCTTCGCCGCGCAGGAGCCGCCAGACGGCCGGGCGAGCATCCGAAGACCGGGCAGGTTTCCCGGCCAGACGCGGCACGGCGTCGGCCGCCCGTCCCATAGCCCACCCGACGATCCATCCGATCAGTATCATTAACCCGATCATCCCCCAATCCTTCCTTACATTCGCAGCTTGCCGGGGAGGTGCATGGTGAATTCCGCGCCGCCTTCTTCCCGGTTTCGCGCCTGGATGCTGCCGTGATGCGCCCGGACGGCCGTCCGGGCCAGTTCGAGTCCCAACCCCAATCCGGTCGCCATGCCGGGCATCTGCGGGCCGCGGATGTACTTGCTGAACAGATAGGGCAGGTCTTCCGGCGGGATGCCGGGGCCTTCGTCGTGAACCTGAATGGTCGTGCCGCTGGGACTGAAGGCCAGCACCAACTTGACGATGCCGTTCTCCGGCGAGAATTTGATGGCGTTGTCCAGCAGGGCCATCACCGCCCGCTGGAGCAGCCGGAAATCAGCCTGGATCAGGTAGAGTTCGCCCATCACCTGGAAGTCTACGGCCACGCTCTTGGCCCCGGAAGCATCCAGCAGGCTCTCGATGGCATGGGCGGCCAGGTCGATCAGGTCGCAGGGGGCGATGTCCAGTTGGGGATCATCGCACAGCACCGTGCTTTCGATCAGGCGGCTGCTGAGCAGCCCCATCTGGTTGACCGATTCGAGCACGTTCTGGGTGAGTTCCTGGCTGTCCTCGTCCAGGGTGGAGGTGATCTGGAGCATTCCGGCGTAACCCTGGGCGGCCTTCTGCAGGTTCCGCATGTCGAAGGACAGGGCATAGCGCAGGGCAGTCACGACCTTGATGTGGCGGGTGAGCGATTCCTGCGAGGCACGGTAGAGCCGGGCGTTCTGTACGGCCACGGCCGTGATGTTGGCGATGAAGGCCAGCGCCTGCTCGTCGCGGTCGCTGAACATCTTGCCCGCGTCCCGGTGCGCCGCCGACAGCACGCCGAAGGTGACGCCGCCGACGGTCAGCGGCACATAAATGACCGCCGAGACCAGATAGCCGGTCTTGAGCTTGATGCGGTCGCTGCTGCTGTCCTGATGCACGCGCACGGGCTTGCCGGTACGGATCACTTCCCCGGCCAGCGAGTCATTCACCCGCAGACGATGGATGCCGTGTTCCTGGCTGCCTTGCATGGTTTGCAGGAGCAGCTCGCCGCTGTATTCATCGACCAGCCAGATGGCGATCTCATCGGCGGAGGTCGAAGACCGCATCATCGCCATGGATTCCTGGAGGACGGTGTCCAGTTCCAGATGGGAGGAAATCGCGCAGGCGATGCTGCCCAACGAGTCGGGTCTATCGCGTTTGGCGCGGCTTTCCTGGGGCTTAGTATCCGGGCGCTGGATGATCTTGAGGACGAATTCCAACCGCCCCAGCCGGATGATGTCGCCGTTGGACAGGCTGTAGGGGACATTCACGCCGATGGAATGCCCGTTGACGCTGGTTCCGTTGGTGCTGCCCAGGTCGAGCAGATAGAGGTGGTTTTCGGTCGGGCGTAGCAATCCATGACGGCGGGAGACGCCGAACTGATCGGCCTGCGTCGGCTCGAAGATGGCCGTAGCCGGGTCGGTATTGCGACCCAGGGCTACTTCGCCGTTCACATCCAGGCTGATCTTCTGGCTGGAATCGAAGGTCATGCTGAAGGTGATGCGCCAGGTCGGGCCGCCCGTTTGATTCGGGTCGGGCACGCGGCGGAAGGTCTCTTCACGCTGCTCGTGGAGCATCTCGCGGCGGATTTCGTCGCGGAGTTCGGTCGTGACCTTGCGGATGGTGTCGTTGGTGTGAGCCATAAGCTTCTCCCTTAGCGCGGCGCGCGCTCCCGCAGCCGCTCGGCCATGGCCCGCGCCATGTCCGCGATATCATCCGATGTCATCGTTTCGACCCCTTCCATGAGGAGCTTGAAGCGTTCGGCAGCTTCTTCATCGACGAAGACATCCAGCAGGTCTTTCATCCCGCCGCTGGCTTCCTCGGCAGGTTTGGGTTCTTCGGCGGGGGGCGGCGCAGCCGAGACGTTCTGCGCTTTGGGTGGCGGCTTGTCGCCAGTCGGGATGGTCTTGGCCCCGGCGGGCATGACTTTGGTTTCGGGAACATCAGTGACCGTGACTTCCGGGGCATCCTGGCGCTCCGCTGCAACCGCTTCCACTTCGGCGTCTTCTTCGTCGTCTTCATGAACGGGACGGCGGCGGCGGGCGCGGCGGCGATCCGCTCTGGCGAGCAGGGCATCTTCTTCGGCTTGCTTGCGGGCGGCTTCTTTGGCGGCGGCTCGCCATGCCTTGAGGCGCGGGATCACCAACAGGAAGACGGCGACCAGGGTCGTCAAGACTACCAGCCCGGCGCCGAGGAGGATCAAACCCTGCTTCATCAATAAGTCGATGACGGACATCGCTCGCTCCTAGTTCTTCAGGATACCGGAGACCATCACCGGCACGAACAGCAGGCTGAGGCCGGAGATGAACAGGGTCAGCGCCATATACAGGAAGACCTTCAGGCGGTAGCCACCATCGCAGAAGATGATCGCCGCCGCGTTAACCAGCGCCTGGGCGATAATCATCACCAGCGTGATGAGGGCCAGGAATTGAAGCTGTTCGGGCGTGAACTCGGCCATGCCCAGGCTCATGGCCGGGCGGTTCGCCATCTCTTCGGCGGTGGGCATAAGTTCCTTGACCATGAGGGCGAAGCTCTGCACGATGGACAGCACGAAGACCATCAGCCCGGCGACCACGGCCTGCATGACGGTGGTCAACGCGGAGAAGGTGCTGGCGGTCATGCGGCGGCGGGCGCGAAGCTGGGAGGTTTTGGCGGTGAAGAGCGAGCACAGGTAGCCGACGCGCTCCGGGTCGCCGCCGATCTTGACGGCGCCGTAGAAGATATCGACCACTTCGCTGATGAGTTTGCTGCCGGTTTCCAGCCCAAAGCGATGCCAGCAGACTTCCGGGTCCACCAGCGCCAGCAGCCGCTTGCTCAGACGGTCGATGTCCGGCTCCAGGGTGGGGAAGGAACTGAGGTCGATGCGGGTGAGCGCCTGCTTGAGGGTTGTGCCCGTCGAGGTCGCCATGCCGCCGGCCGAGCGCAGGAAGGTGCTGAACTCTTCATCTTTCTTGGCGGTTTTGCGGTCGCTGCGGAAGCTGATGACCCCGATGGGCAGCACGCAGATTGCCGCCATAATCAGGATGTAGCCCGGATTCAGGTTGAGGATGTAGAGCGCCATTGCCATCATCAGAGTCACTGGGGCGATCATTTTGAAGAGACGCAGGGCCTTCTTCTGTTCGGGCGCGCCCTGCGACGGATTGACCGTCATTGTCTCCCGTGGGGCCGAGCGGTAGATGATCCAGACCGAGAAAGCGCCCATCAAAATCCCGGCGAAGACCATGCCGGAGATCGACTTGGGGTCGGTCGAGTAGATCATGGCCGTGACCAACTGGATGATGATGATGAGCGCCGTCGAGATGACGATGGACGAGAAGGCGTTCGTCCACTGCTTGAGACCTTCCAGGTCGCGCTCGTACTTGTTCTCGTACTCCTGGGACTGCACCTCGGCTTCGCGGGCGAGGAAATCGGCCAGCGGTTCGCCGGAGCGCAGCGCATCGGAGAGGCGCAGCAGGAAGCTCTTCATGTTGTCGGAGGCGGCTTTGATCCCGACCCGGCGGCAGGCATCGGCGTAATCGTAGCGGAATTCGTCCACCAGGGTATTCACGGCGGCGAAATACTGCGCGGCGGGCGATTCGGATCGGGCGGCGATCTGGAAGACCTTTGAACGCGAAATACCCGACGCGGCCATCGCTGACATATACGTCAGTTGGTAGAACATCTGAAACGGAGCGACAGGCTTAAAGGAGCTTTTGTCGTCGCGCTTCTGCGAGGACCTGGAAGAGTTCATGGAAGTCCGTGATTCCTTTTTCCCTGTGCAGCTTCTCGAAAATTTTCGCCCGCCGTTTGACCTCATCGTAGATTTCCTTGCGGCGGTGGGGCGGAATACCGCGCTTCAAGGCGATGACCTGTTCGAGCAGGTAGCTGTTCATATAGCCCGGAAACTCGAAGACATCGGTGGCCGGGTTCCAGCGGAAACATTCCAGGAAAGAGAAGCTTTCCGAGACCGGGTCATAGCCGATGATCTCGTTGATGCTCATCACCCGGCGGGCGGATTTGCCGTCAGCCAGCCGGACGGCGGATTGAATGATCGCCAGGTTGAGGTTGTCGATGTAAGTCTTGGGGATGTTGATGGGATCGCCCGTAAGACGCTGAATGAGCTTCTCGACGGTGGCGGCGTGGAAGGTGGACATGACGCCGTGGCCGGTCTGCATGGCCTGGAAGGCGACGACCGCTTCGACGCTGCGGATTTCGCCGACGATAATCATTTCGGGGCGCTGACGGAGGGCGGCTTTGAGCA
>JAEUQZ010000237.1:0-309 GCA_016788965.1 Anaerolineae bacterium
GCCATCAAGGAAGGATCCCGGCTCGACCTTCAGGCGGATCATGCTGTAATCCACGCCGCTGAGGTGGAGCGTCTGGGTGAGTTCGATGCCGACGGCCGCGCCGGCGAAGGCCGGAGCCGCCAGATCGGAGGCGCTGTGGACGGCGCTGACGTCCATGAACTGCTTCATCTGACGGGCGTACTGCTCGTCCCACATGCGGGCGACGATGCGGACGTCGGGGTTCATCTCGCGGGCACGCATGATGGCTTCCAGGTTGGTCTGGTCGCTGGCGGTGCAGGCGATGAAGGCCTGGGCGTGACGCAGCCCGGC
>JAEUQZ010000237.1:319-7829 GCA_016788965.1 Anaerolineae bacterium
GTCGGCATGGAGGACGGGCACGCCGAGGGAGGCCATCTCGTCATCGAGTTCGGGTTTGGTCTTCTGATCGATGGCAACAACATCGAAGCCCATGGAACAGAGCGTCCGAGCGACGCGCAGCCCGACGTGCCCGACCCCCAGGATGATGACGTGATTGCGGTAGGTTGAGGCCACGGCTTCCTCCCAGGCATTCCGGCGCTCGGTGCGGTCGAAGAAGAGGCGGACAAAATCGGCCACGCCGCGCCCGGCGATGAAGATCGCCAGGAAGGGCATGATGTACCAGAACAGGATCAGGTAGATTTCCTGGGGCGGATCGGCCGAGGGCGGCTCCAGGATCATCATCCGCAGGATCAGATAAGGCATATCGTAGAACGGGAGGCGCGGATAGCCGGCCAGCACCATGAGTTCGCCGTAGAGCCAGCCACCGCCGATGACGACGATCAGGAAGGCCAGGATGGGGACGCGGAACTCCGACCAGAGCGCCGAGGTATCGCGCCAGAGGGCGCGGAGGGAGCGCAGCCAGCGGGTGCGGCGGCGGCGGTTCTTGGGAAACACCAATCGGGCGGAGGGCATGGGGGCTGATCCACGGATAGGGAACGCGCTGCGCCCTATTCTACTGTGAAATGCGGGTGGGTATCAAAAAGGGGATACTTCAGATTGCGGCGAGATTCATCACTGGCGGACGGGCAGAAGCCCGTCCCTACGATTCTTGCCTGGGTAGAGGCGCAACTTCTGGCGTCCGAAGCGAGTGTCCCAAGAGCGAAACACACCCTCAAAAAGCGCACCCGGCGATTGTTCCGGGTGCGCTTTTTCTGTGACGACATGAGCGCCGTTTGTGCTGTTACGTCCCCTTCTCGGCCTTGCGGCTGGATTGGGTCTCGGCGGCCCATTCGGGGATGGGACGGCAGCACAGCATCAACTGCTTGGCGGCGCGGACTTCATCCAGGCGCGAGACTGGCGCGGTATGCGGGGCGCTGCGGAGCAGATCCGGCGTCTCGTGGGCTTCGGCGGCGATCTTCTTCATGGCCTCGATGAAGGTGTCGAGCATGGCCTTGTCTTCGGTTTCGGTCGGCTCGATCATCAGGGCTTCGGGGACGATCAACGGGAAGTAGTTAGTCGGCGGGTGGAAGCCGTAATCCATGAGGCGCTTGGAGATATCCAGGGCATGGATGCCTTCGACATCCGGGAAGTGGCCTTCCAGGACGAACTCATGGCCGTTGAAGTGGTCGTAGGGAACCTTGTAGGTATCCCGCAGCTTGACGCGGATGTAGTTGGCGTTGAGGACGGCGTGGCGGGTGATGTCCTTGATGCCCTGGTCGCCGTTGATGCGGATGTAGGTATAGGCGCGGACGTGCATCCCGAAGTTGCCGTGGAAGGCTTTCAGCCGCCCGATGGATTTCTCCGGCATGACCAGACCGTAGAGTGGGGCATCGTCATCGGCTGCGGCCGGTTCGACGATCTGGACGACGGGGCCGGGCAGGAACGGCAGGAGCTTCTCGCCGGCGCCGACCGGGCCGCTGCCGGGGCCACCGCCGCCATGCGGGGTGGAGAAGGTCTTATGCAGGTTGTAGTGCATCACGTCGAAGCCGAGTTCGCCGGGCTTGACCACGCCGAGCAGCGCGTTCATATTCGCGCCGTCCATGTACATCAGGCCGCCGCAGTCATGCACAGCCTTGATGACTTCCAGGATGTGGGACTCGTACAGCCCCAGCGTGTTCGGGAAGGTAATCATCATCCCGGCCACGGTGTCATCACAGGCGGCGCGGAGCGCCTCCAGATCGACATCGCCGTGCTCGTCGGAAGGCAGTTCGACGGCATCGTAGCCGGCCATGGTCACGGTGGCGGGGTTGGTTCCGTGGGCACTGTTAGGGATGAGGATGCGGGTGCGTTTGGTATCGCCGCGATCCACATGGTACTTGCGGATCATGAGAATGCCGGCCAGTTCGCCCTGCGCCCCGGCTGCTGGAACCAGACTGACGCCCTGGAAGCCGCTGATTTCCGCCAGCCAGTTCTGGAGGTGGAACATCAAGGCGAGCGCGCCCTGGCTGCTGTCGGCATCGCTGAGGGGGTGAAGCTGCGCCAGGCCCGGCAGCCGCGCCATGTCTTCGTTGACGCGGGGATTGTACTTCATAGTGCAGGAGCCGAGCGGATAGAAACCCTTGTCGATGCCGTAGTTGAGCTGGCTGAGGCGGGTATAGTGGCGCACGACCTGGAGTTCGCTGACTTCGGGCAGGTCGAGGTCTTTGCGGAGCAGATCCGCCGGGAGTTCGGCCTGCGGCACATCGCAGTCCGGCAGGGTCGCCCCGGTGCGGCCTGGGGCACTCTTCTCGTAGATCAGGGGTTCGCTCATGATGATGCTTCCTTCAACCCATCCACCAGGGCATCGATTTCATCGCGGGTATTCATTTCGGTGACACAGATCAGCATGTGGTCTTTGAGGTGCGGGTAATCCTGGCCCAGGTCATAGCCGCCAATGATGCCCTTCTCGATCAGACGCGCGTTGATTTCCCCGACGGGGCGCGGGCACTTGATCACGAACTCGTGGAAGAAGGGTTTGCTGGCATCGACCACGAAGCCCTTGAGGGCGCCGATGCGATTGGCGGCGTAATGGGCTTTGTGGTAGCAGAGTTCGGCGACCTTCCGCAGCCCGCTCTTGCCCATCACGGACAGGTAGATGGCGGCGGTCAGGGACATCAGGCCCTGGTTGGTGCAGATGTTGCTGGTGGCTTTCTCGCGGCGGATGTCCTGTTCACGCGGGCGCAGGGTCATCACGAAGGCGCGGCGGCCATCCTGGTCGAGGGTTTCACCGACGATGCGCCCGGCAATGCGGCGGACGTACTCCATGCGGACGGCGAAGAAGCCGAGATAGGGGCCGCCAAAGCTGAGCGGAATGCCGAGGGGCTGTCCTTCCCCGACGACGATATCGGCGCCGAGTTCGCCGGGCGATTTGAACATGCCCAGGGCGGTCGGGTTGACGACCATGACGAGGAGCGCCCCGGCCTCGTGGACTTTCTCGGCCAGCTTGCTGAAGTCCTCGATCTGGCCGAAGAAGTTCGGATAGGCGACCGCGACCATCGCCGTATTGTCGTCGAGCATCTCGATCAGATCAGCCGTATCGGCGCGGCCGGCATCGCCGACAATCTTGAGGGCGCTGCCCTGATGGTAGGTGCGGACGACGGCGCGGTAGTGCGGGTGGATGCCGTGGCTGAGGATGATCTTGCTGCGTTTGCGGCGGCCGACCTCCAGCGCGACGGTGACGGCCTCGGCCAGGCTGGTCGCGCCGTCATAGTGGCTGGCGTTGGCGGCATCCATGCCGGTCAGGGCGCACATCATGCTCTGGTATTCATAGATGACCTGGAGCGTGCCCTGGCTGACTTCCGGCTGGTAAGGCGTATAGGCGGTGAGGAACTCGCCGCGCGAAATCATGTGGCCGATGACCGAAGGAATGAAGTGGTGGTAAGCCCCGGCCCCACGGAACAGGGCGAAGTCCCTGGCATCTTCATTGGCTTCGGCCAGGGCGGAAAGCTCGGCCACCACTTCCATTTCGCTCATCGGCTTGGGCAGGTCAAGCGCCGGGAAGCGGTGCGACGAGGGCACATCTTCAAAAATGTCTTCAATGGTGGTGACGCCTATCGCGGCGAGCATCTGCTGCCGCTCCAGGTCGGTATGCGGGATGTAGGTCATGTTGGCTAATCCTCAGCGGCTCTCGCAGTATTTCAGGTAGGCAGCCGAGTCCATCAATGCGCTCGCCTGCCCCGCATCCTTGAGCCGAACCTTGATGATCCAGCCCTTGCCATACGGATCGGTGTTGATGACTTCGGGTTCGTCTTCGAGGGCGTTGTTGACTTCGGTGACCGTCCCGCCGACGGGCATGAAGATGTCCGAGGCGGCCTTGACGGACTCGACCACGCCGAAGGCCTGGCCTTTATCGAAGCTGGCGCCGACATCGGGCAGTTCGACATAAACGATGTCATTGAGCTGATCCTGGGCATAATCGCTGAGGCCGATGGTCGCCGTATCGCCTTCGATCCGCAGCCATTCATCGTTCTCGGTGTACTTCAGGTCGGCGGGTGCTTTCGGGTTTGCCATGTACTTCCATCTCCTCGATCCAGGTGTGTTCGGTGAAATAAAAAGAGCGCACCGCATTTGCTGTGCGCTCTGTCAGTCCCCTTCCAGAGTAATGGATCGGCAAATCCTTGAACCTGAGAGTTTCGCAGACCGGCCAGCATCACCGGTCAACTTGCCCCTTCGGCGTCCCTGTGCAGGGAACTCTCTCTGCTGATCCCTGCACAAGATTGTATCGATTTTCGTGACGCCGCGCAATCGGGCAAAATCACGCGCGGACAGGGCTATTGCAAAGTCGTTGAGCGTAGCTCTCCTGTCAGCCCTCATCCCCCAGCCCCTTCTCCCGAACGCGGAGTACCGCTGGGAGAAGGGGAGCCAAGTCCCTCTCCCAGGCGTACTCGCCGTTCGGGAGAGGGATTTAGGGTGAGGGCAAGATAGGCTGTGCGGACTTTGCAAAGGCCCTAGTCACACGGGGCGTAAATCGATCAACCTGTGGTCTGATTCTCTCCGGTGGCGGTCGCGGGGTCCACGGGCAGCCATTCAAACAGGGTGTGGCGAGCCTCGGCGCTCAGCGCGAGATTGAACCCCATGTGCCCGGTGGCATCGGCGACGATGGTCGGGCGCATCAGCAGCACGCCATCCGGCTTGAGGCCGAGCGCGAGGAAGGCCTGCCCGGTTCCGACCTGACGGGTGGTCTGCAAGCCTTCGACGGGCTGCAAACGCGCCAGCACGCGGGAAAGCTCCTGAAAACGAGGACGAAGCGCGATCTCGAAGGGGCCATAGCTGGCAGACAGGGCGATGTAACCGCCTTCACGCCGCAGGGCGACAATGGGACGCGCGAGTGATTGCTGGGCAGCAGTGAAGGTCAGAACCCCCGTTGCTGTGTCGATGGAGTAGGAATCGAGTAGTTCGAAATTTCTCATGGCCGCATTGCTCCGTGCTTCACAAACAGACTTACGCAGTATAACATTACCCTTCAAATCCATAAAGTAGGCCATGATGCGGATTCACGACCATTACAGCCTCAAAGTGAGTGAGACACCATGACCGAAAACCCTTCTCCCCCCACCCCTTCCCGCCAGAACCGCCTGATGCTGCTGGGCACGCTGCTGATGGGGATCGTCGGAACCTGGGTGATCGTCTTCATCCTGACCAACCGCCCCGGCGCAAACCCGGACAATTCCGGCAGCGCGGCCATCATCGAAGGGCAGCCCTTCGATGGCGTGCAGCCAATCGATCCGCCGCGGGCCGTGCAGGATTTCACGCTGTTGAATCAGGCCGGTGAACCGACGGCGTTGAGCAGTTTCCGGGGCAAGCCGACGATCCTGTTCTTCGGGTTCACCAACTGCCCGGATGTCTGCCCGCTGACGCTGGTGGAATATGCCAAGCTGCGGCAAATCCTCGGCGACCAAATTCACTACCTGTTCATCAGCGTCGATCCACAGCAGGACACGGCTCCGGTCATCGCCGGCTTCCTGGCGCGGTTCGACCCGGCTATCGTCGGGCTGGTCGGGGACTTCGCGGTGTTCGAGCAGATCAAGGCGGATTACGGCCTGGAGTTCGTGCAGCTCCCCAAGCAGGACGGCGCTCCGGGAGAGTATACGATTTCGCACACGCCGAACGCCTTCCTGCTGGACGCCGAGGGGCGGATGGTGGCCGAATACTACTACGGAACCGAGGCGCAGGTGATCGCGGACGATATCCGCGGACGGCTGGCCGCGCCGTGATCCTCAGCGGCGCTGGGCACGCGGCAGGATGGTCGTCAGGATTTCGTAGCTGATGGTCTCCATGCGCGAGGCGATTTCATCGGCAGTGATGACCTGATCGCCCTGACGGCCGATCAGCACGACTTCATCGCCGATGCTGACGTTGGGGATATCGGTCACATCGATGGCGGCCTTCTCCATACTCACCCGGCCCACCAGCGGGGCACGCTGTCCATGCACCAGCACCGATCCCCAATGCACCGGGGCGCGGCGGAAACCATCGGCATAGCCGACCGGGATGATGGCGATGCGCTCCTCGCGGTTGGTGTAGTAGGTGCGGCCATAACCGACGGAATGGCCGGGCGGCAGAGTTTTCACCTGACCGACGACCGTCTTCCAGGAGAGGACGGGCTTGAACTCAGCGGGAACGCGCACCTGCTCCGAGGGCGAGAGTCCGTACATCGCCAGCCCGACGCGCACCATGTTGAAGTGATTTTCTTTCGAGGCCAGCGTCCCGGCAGAATTGGCGGCGTGGATATAAGCGAAGTTGAAGCCGGATGCCCGCAGCGGCTTGAAGACCTCTTTGAAGGTGCGTACCTGAAGGGCGGTGAAATCGGGGTCTTCGCCCGCGTCGGCAAAGTGGGTATAGATGCCTTCGGTGTCCAGCGACTTCATATTGAGCAGATAGCGGAAGAAGGGCATGGCCTCTTTAGGCATCAGACCCAGGCGTCCCATGCCGGTATCGATCTTGACGTGGACGGTCAGGGTTTCACCCAGTTCGCGGGCGACGCGCTCGTAGGCGCGGGCCAGATCGAGATCGTAGAGCGTGAGGGTGAGCCGCTGGCGGATGGCCTGGCGGACGGCGCTGACGGGAGTATAGTTCATCAGCAGAATCGGGGCGTCGATGCCGGCCTCGCGCAGTTCCAGCGCTTCGTTGAAACTGCTGACCGCCAGATACTCCGCGCCGTTGAGCAGCGAGGTACGAGCCACGGATACCGCGCCATGCCCGTAGGCATCGGCCTTGACGACGGCCATCAGCGCCACCTGCTCGCCGATCAGGTTCTTGATGCCGCGCACATTGGTCGCCAGGGCATCCAGGTCAAGTTCGACCCAGTTCAGGCGGGCCGGCCGCGACAACACAGCCACATCGGACGAGGTACTCTGACGCGCCAACTGAGCGAGGTCCTGCTGATCCTGAAGCACGGCGGCGACGGCCAGCTCCATGCGCGAAGCGGGGCTGCCGCTGAACAGGACAATATCCTTGCGCGAAAGCGGGAAGCGGTGCTGAAGCGCGGTGATGACATCCTGGCTGCTGTAGGTGGTGACGACTTCGCGCGGGTCTTTGCCCCGGTCGAGGGCGGCTCGCCCGGCCAGCGCCGCATCTGCCCCATCGGTGATGATGACATCAGCGACTTCGGCAGCGCGCTGACCGATCTGGCGGTGCGCCTGGGAGCTGCGCGGCCCCAGTTCGTCCAGATCGCCCATCACGAAGACGATGCGGCTCTTCTGCGCCGCCGGACGCTGGTCATTGACGGTCTTGATCCAATCCAGCGCCATCAGCATCGATTGGGGCGTGGCCGAACCGGTGTCATCGATGAGCAGGCTGCCATGCGTGCCGGTCAAGGGGTTCATCCGGCCCGGCAGGTAGGGTAAGTCGCTGAAGACCTTGACGGCCTCCTCGACGGGAATGTCGTAGTGCAGGCCGACGGGCAGGCTCGCCAACGCGCTGGCAAGCTGGT
>JAEUQZ010000238.1 GCA_016788965.1 Anaerolineae bacterium
CTTCTTCGATCTCCAGACGAGAACCTTCCAGAACTGTGCCCGCAGCAGCAATGTCATAGCTGAACATCAAAGCATCTTTGACCACACCAGATAGTGTACCCAAGCGAACATGCACGACTCCCACCTGTTGTACATGGGCCGCTGCCGCCGCACTGGAAGCGATTTCTACCAAATCGTGGGCAATTCCGAGTTCATGCATGGTTCTGCCCCAAATATGGGTCATCCGATCTTCGATTGCCGATGATAGCATCAGGCCACCTCAGCGAGATGTGGTGGATGTCAGGAATGTGTAATGACATGCATCATCCATGCGGGGTGAGTTAATTCACCATTACACAACAGCAACCGTCTTAATGGAAGATCATCGTCAGTCACCCTTATAATCGTTTATAACGAACGTAATTGTTACGTTGAACTGGGAGACTCATGGCCGTGATCATGTCTGCCGGAGGGCAAACTGCCCTGCAAAGTCGCTCACTGGCGGGTGGCCTGATGAAACACGCGATTGAAATTGATGCCTAAGGCAACCTGATGCATATCCTCGTCGTCGAGCAACAAAAAGGCAGTCTGTCGCTAATCGTGAGGCGGCTCAAGGCCGTTGCAGGCAAAGGACTGAAGGTTTCCCGGATTCTGGGCGAGCAAGAGGGAATACAGGACGGGCCTTCACACCAAGCAGACATTGCTGTAATCGAATTTCCCGAAAGCACAGCACACGGCCCCGCCGTGTTGGAGCAGCATCTCAAGTATTATCCACACATCCCAGTGGTCGTCATTGCTTCTAATGAACAACACACCGTGGACGCATTTCAAGGGGGCGCACAGGGTTTTCTGCTGAAGACTGAGTGCAGCGGAAGACTGCTACTACGGGAATTGAGAAATGTGTGCGCGAAGGCCTCGTTACGCCAGGGCATGGATTCGCATGGATACTCGTCCGCAAATCCGAATGAAACCATCGGCGGCGAGTCAAGCAAGGGGCGTACCCAGGAACTGGTCAGCGCCAGAGTACGCATTGAAGCGATTCTGAACGGCAGCAGCAATGGTATTCTGCTCTTTCGCCCCGACGCTGGAGTCGAACACGCTAATGAAGCCGCGTATCGCCTGTTTCATGCTTCAGAAGACGGTTTCACGGGGCGTTCGCCAGAGGAACTCTTTTGCCCAGAGTATCGTGGTTTATTGCAAGAGGTCATTGACGATGCGGTGTCGCAGGATTCAGTTCAACAAATCGATGTCACCGCCCTCCGGCTGGACGGCAGTACATTCGACGCGCAAATCGGCATTGCGCCGATTGAATACCTCGGTAACGGAGGGAAACACTTCGTCTGCACTGTTCAAGATATTACGACCCGAAAAGAGCTAGAGTTCTCGCTCCTGCATTATGCCGATGAACTATATGACCTGTATAACCAGGCTCCCTGCGGCTACTACTCTACAGATGAGCGTGGGATCATCATTCAGATCAACGATACACAGTTGAACTGGCTCGGTTATCGTCGAGATGAGGTCATCCATGAGATGACCATCGACCGGATTCTGACACCAGAGAGCGTAACCACCGGCGCAATAACATACGACGGTTTCATCAAGAAGGGATGGCTCAAAGACCTGGAGATCGAGTTCGTTCGCAAGGATGGAACCGTGTTCCCGGCCATGGTCAGCGCGACTGCCATATATGACGAGACTGGGCGATGCACGATGAGTCGATCCACGGTGTTCGACATCACGGATCGGAAATTAGCAGAAAACGCGCTGCGTGAAAGTGAAGAGAAGTTTCGGCAGATCGCGGAAAACATCGACCCGGCACTGTTCATCGTCACTGATGACAGACAACAGATTCTATACGTCAGTCCAGCCTACGAAACGATCACAGGAAGGACACGGCAGAGTCTTTGTGACGGTACGACATCGTTACTAGATTTCGTACACCCCGAAGATCAAACCCGTATCAAGATCGAGACCGACACCGGATTTTCAAGCAGAAATCCATATACAAGTTCAGAGTTCCGAATAGTCCGAACAGATGGACGCACACGCTGGGCACAGGTACGGGCATTTCCCATTGCGGATGGCAGCGGGCGTGTTTACCGCCGAATCGGGATCATGGAGGACATTACAGACCACAAGAGCTTCGAGGAAATCCTGGAGCGGGCACTCCAGCAGGAAAAGGAGCTGGGTGACCTGAAGTCCCGTTTTGTCTCGATGGCATCCCATGAATTTCGCACGCCGCTGGCGACGATACTGGCAACGACTGAAAGTCTAAGCACGTATCGTCAGAAAATGGACGATGCCCAGATCGATGCCCGGTTGGACAAGATACGCCAGCAAGTCATCCATATGAAAGAGGTCATGGACGACGTGCTTCAACTGACTCGGATTCAGGCAGGACGAATCGACTTTAGGCCGGTCGAAGCTGATCTGGACGCGCTGTGTCGAGATATTGTTGAAGAATTCCGAAGCCGGGCGGAGTATGAAAACCGGATCGAGTATTCCGGCGAAGCTGGCCCTGTGGTCCTAACCATGGATCCACGACTTATGCGTCAGGCCATCACGAATCTGCTGTCCAATGCACTCAAATATTCAGCGTCAAATGACCTGGTTGCCATACGTTTGCAAAGAACGGAAAGTCAGGTCACATTGCAGGTTCAGGATGACGGGATCGGGATTCCGCCCGAGGACCAGAAGCATTTGTTTGAACCATTCCACAGAGCAAAGAACGTTGGAGCCGTTTCGGGAACTGGACTGGGCTTGAACATTGCGTTACAGGCGATCAGTCTTCACTGCGGCTCCATTGAAATCACCAGTACACAAGATGAAGGTACAACGGTCGTGGTCATTCTGCCTCTGGCAGCTTAGGATGGGGCAGGATGCACTGCTCACGACAAGACGATATGCAAGGTGAGTCATCAGGCACTTGAACAGCAGGAGGTTGGGGACAATGGCGAAACTACTGGTGATCGATGACGAGCAACCGATCCTCGAAGAAGTCCTCGACTGGCTGCACTACGAAGGATTCGAGACCTGCGGAGAAACTAACGGCCGGAGTGGACTCCAAGCAGCGCAGGATCAGCAACCCGATTTGATCGTCTGCGACATCACCATGCCTGAAATGGATGGCTATTCGGTACTGATGGAACTGAGGAAGCACCCAGCTACGGCCAAAATCCCTTTCATGTTCCTGACCGCGAGGGCAGACAAACCCTTCATGCGGCATGGGATGGAATTGGGAGCCGACGACTATCTTACCAAGCCATTCACGCGAGCTGAGCTGTTATCGGCTATTCGCGGTCGCCTGCAACGTCATCAACAGATCAACGATCTGCACCGCAATGAGTTCGAATCATTCAAGCTTAAGCTGGTGCGGATGGTGACGCATCAACTCAAGACACCCTTGATGTCCGTCACATTTGTACGCGATGTCATTGAACGGCAATACGACCAACTGGATCAAGACCAAATCCGTGATCTTCTGGAAACCCTTCGGGGTGGTACGGATCGCTTGGAACACCTGGTTCAGCAGACAGTGTATATGGCCCAGATCGAGGGCGGCATCCTGACGAGCGAGTTTGTACAGCAAACTAGCGCCCCGATTCACCTATGGCACATGATTCCAGCCGTGGTTGACCTCGCCCGACGGATTGCGTATCGGAATGGTGATGCTCGGATCATTGTCGATCAACGCGACGCCGATGCTTCGTTCATCGGCGATACTGCCATGCTTAAGCACGCCATCGCGGAACTGGTCGGCAACGCGATCAGCTTTTCTCCAGACCAAATGCCGGTTACAATCAGTCAGTGGGTATCCGACGGATATGTCTGGATTAGCGTTTTCGATCATGGCATGGGTATGTCCAAACAGGAGACGGATCAAGCACAGCAGGCCTTCGAGCAAGTCCACCGAGAACGAATGGAACAACAGGGTCTCGGTCTTGGGCTGACGATCGCGCGCCAACTGATTGAACTCAATGATGGCCTCTTTGAAATCGGTTCGACGAGTGGCAAAGGGACACAGATTACGATGGGTTTCCGTGCCTCCAATGCCGGTTTGAAATGAGACAGGAGCAACAACTCCCTATGACCACGCGAATACTTGTCATCGAAGATGAAGTCTCGCTCCTTGAGGAAGTGTTGGAGTGGCTCCACTTCGAGGGTTACGACGCAATGGGCGCGGTCAATGGTCATGAAGGCGTCAGTCTGGCACTTCGGCAGCCGCCTGATCTGGTTGTGTCCGATGTCATGATGCCGGAAATGGACGGATATCGAGTCCTGATCGAGATGCGATCACACGTTGAAACGCAGCTCGTGCCATTCATATTCATGACCGCGCGGGTCTCACGCGGTGATGTTCGATATGGGATGGATCTGGGAGCGGACGACTATGTGACGAAGCCCTTCTCGCGCGAAGAACTCCTGAGCGCGATTCATTCTCGGTTGGCTCGGCGGGAAACCGTTAAGGATTATGTTGACAGCAGGATGGAAGGGCTGCGGCGCAATCTGATCCATACGCTTCCCCACGAATTGCGGACACCACTGGTTGCCATCCTGGGATATGGTGATCTTCTATCCACAGATGCCGAGAGCTTCAGCCCCAGTAAGGTTGCAGAAATGGGGGCTATGATCTACAAGAGTGGTAAGCGACTACACGAGTTGATCGAAAACTACCTGCTGTATGCCCAAATCGAGACAACCGCAATCGACTCGGCTAAACTGCACGCGCTTCAAGAAACGGTCACGGAACATCCTGACAAAATCATCAGCAAATCAGCTCAGATGGTCGCCAAAGAGTACATCCGTACATCTGATCTGAGTCTCAATCTGAATACAGGATTGGTCGGCATCTCGGACAACAACCTCGCCAAGATCACGCATGAACTGGTCGATAATGCCTTCAAGTTCTCCGCAAGTGGTACACCCGTTGCGATTGACAGCGGTTATCATGAAGGATTCTACTGCCTGGCCGTGTCCGATCAGGGGCGCGGGATTTCATCTGAGCATGTCGCCAACATCGGCGCCTACAACCAGTTTGAACGGTCGATCTATGAACAGCAGGGACTAGGACAGGGACTCATCATCTCCAAACGCCTCGCAGAGATACATCGCGGTGAAATGCATATCGATACGGCATTGGGGGTGGGAACCACCGTTCGAATCCTGCTACCGGCTGGTTAGTGCTGAAGACTTCTCCTTAGCAACCCCAAACCTCGCTCATGCTGCTGATGTTTTGGCCTGTATGAGTTCAGGATAACCTGGCGAGAATTTCGCCGAGCGAGGCTTTCTCCAGCGAGGGCAGCCAGATCGTCGGCTGATTATTCGCGGCATTGCCCAGGCCGACGGTGAAGAATCCCCCGGCTCGTGCGGCGTTGATCCCGGCTTCGGCGTCCTCGAAGACGATGGCCTGGGTGGGATAAACACGGAGCGCACCCGCGACCCACAGGAAAAGATCGGGCGCGGGCTTGGCATTGACCACACAGTAACCATCGCCGATCACATCAAAGAGCGACTCCATGCCCAGGCGGGATACGACCAGGCGGGCATTCTTAGAGGCGGAACCGAGGCCGAGTTTGAGGCCACGAGCGCGGGCGTCGTCCAGCAGTTGGGGGACGCCGGGCAGGAGGTTGGCGGGGGTGAGTTCTTCGAGGTGTTCCAGGTAGTAGGTATTCTTGCGATCCATCCAGTTCTGGGCGGTGGCTTCGTCAATGGGGCGGCCCTTGAGGATGGTGTTGAGGCTTTCGCGGCGGGACAGGCCGCGGAGGGCTTCATTATCTTCGCGGGTGAAGGGGATACCTTCTTCATCGGCCACACGCTTCCAGGCGAGAAAATGGTACTCGGCGGTATCGGTGATGACTCCGTCGAGGTCGAAGATGAGGCCGTGGATTTCAGGAGGCATGGTGTTCCTTTCGGATTGAACGGAAGATTGAACCGCAAAGTCTCTATGAAATGGCATCACACCCAAAGATGAAAGTCCAATACGAATTGAACCGCCAAGACGCCAAGAGCGCCAAGATCATATAGAGAGTGTGAGGAATGACCTGAGCAGCTTAAAGAAAATGCCGATAGCTATTAAATCTATTCATACCACTATAAAACTTGGATTGTGAGTTGTCGCAAATGTCGTCAGTGCCGTCAGTGCCGCCGATGGCGGTTGTGTCAGTGAGGGAAGAAAAGTTAACGGTTTATAGTTTATGGTTAGATTTTAGCCATCCGAGATGTCCCAGGCAGCGGCGATGAGAAAAGTGATAAGAATGAGAATTCGAGAATTGTGAGAAATGTCGGTGTAGTCGATAGCCTTTAGCTTTTAGCTGATAGCCAGAGAAGACGAATTGTCCGAAATGTCGTCCTTGCCGGACGATTGTTGCGGCAATTTCGGCAATTGCGGCAATGGCAAACTGGCAATTTCGTGCCAAGTGCCTTACATGCAAGGCAGGGATTGCCAGGAGTGCCGCAAATGCTGCAAATACCGCAGTTGCAAAAGTTGAAAATATTGCAGTTGCAACTGCGCGATTCTTGCAACAAGAAGCGCATTGGACGGTCGAGCGTCATAGGTTGTAAAGGTGCGGCGGGGCAGGGATGTGGCCCTCACCCCCTGACCCCCGCTCCCGAACGCGGAGTACCGCTGGGAGAGGGGGAAATACGTTCATCGGGTCTGATCCGTTGTGAAGTGGTGGGCGGGCGGACATGCGGGCGTAGACGCCCTTAGTCTGCCCCTACGAACCACGATACGCATTACCGAACATGCTCGTCAAAATTCATCAGGGACGTCCTTCGGTCGCAGAATAGCGTCTGTTCCCTCGCGTATCCCTACGATAGCACAAAATGGGGCGGAACGGGTGACATTTTGGTAACTCTTTGGTGTCTCATGAATGCTTGCATAGATGGGTGGCAAGCTCGCTTGACAAGGCGGGGTAGACGTATTACATTCTGGACATCGCACATTGGCTGCTGCGGGCAGAGTGGATGCCACATCGCCTAGCCGCGACGGTCACATGGGATTAGCACACCTGACGTGCTTCTGAATTGCCCCCGACAACTCTACAATTCAAATGGCAGAACCGTGATGCAGCGGCGCATGACATGCTTCAGATCGTCTATCATGCGCCACCCACCCTGAGCCGGCATGCCGCGCGGCTATTGCAGAGGTTCCACTCGACCGCAGTCCTTCCAGAACTCCAGGCCATCGTCCTGGATGAACAGATTGAGAACTGGACGCGCATCTATGCGCTGCGTGCTATTGTGGCCGCTCCTGGCGATCTGCTGCTGGATGCATTCGAGCCGTTAGCACGCGCGGCCATTCTGCAACGCGAACGCAAGGTGAAACAGTCCAGGCAGCAGGGCATCCCTATCAATGACTGGTTTGAGATAGATCTTTTCCCCAATCTGATTGGTCTTGTCGAGAAACATCCGAGCAATCGAGCATGGTTCTTCAGTATCCTGGATGCGGCCGATCCGTATATCCAGAAGATATTCCTGGAAAGCCATCTGCATACGGAGTCGCCCAACAGTTTTCATATGCTCGTGGTGAATCGACTGCTGAATCTGCTCGATATCTACCCTCAATTCCTCGATCCTGGCGTCGTGCAGAAACTCGTCGGTGGTGGCGCTGAGGCGGAATCATGGCTGGACACGCACTTCGATGCCATCGTCCGGTTGTGTCTGGAAGCCCCGGAAAGCAACTCAGTGAAGCAGGCAGCGTCCGAGTGGCCGCGTCTGGACAAATACCTTCACCAATGTCTCGATCAGTGGGAGATGACATCCGATCCTCCCAAAGAGCAAGCAGAATCCCGCTCCGAACCAGCTCCTGCTTATCTC
>JAEUQZ010000239.1 GCA_016788965.1 Anaerolineae bacterium
GAGGGCGGCATTGCTTTCAGCCAGGGCGGTCGCTCCGGCGTCGATCTGGGCCTGGGCGGTGGCGGCTTCGGCAGTGGCTTCCGCCGCTAAGGTGGCCTGGGCTGCCAGATTCGCCTCGGCCTGAGCCTGCGCCTCGGACGCGGCAGCGGTGGCCGTCGCCACGAGGACGGCGCTCTGGGTTTCGGCGGCGGCGGCCTGGGCTGCGGCGGTCGCCAGGGCGGATTCAGCCTGGGACTGATCGGCGGCGCTCTGTTCGGCATTCACGGCGGCGGTCGCCAGCCGTGCCTCGGCCTGCACCTGGGTCGCCACAGAGTCGCGCAGGATGGCCTCGGTGGTCGAGCGTTCGCGGGCTTCGGCGGAGGCGAAGGCCTGGGCCGTCTGGGCAGTATCGAGGGCTTGCTGCCGCAGCACGACGGCGGCTACCGCAATGACCGAGGCAAGGACGAAGCCGATGAGGGCGAGACGCTGGCGCATGGGGAGGCTCCTGAAGACCTGGACAGTGCGCCAACTATGGCACAGAATGCCCGGCGAGGCAACCGGGGCGGACAGAAGAAGTTAATAGTTCATAGTTTATAGTTGATAGAAAAATGCGAGTAGCTATTAGCGGGTAGCTTATGGCTGATAGCCAGACGGAATACTCCAGGCAGCGGCGATGAGAAATCCGATAAGAATGATAAGAATGAGAATGTGAGAATTTTGAGAATCGTCCGAAATGTCGTCCAAGTCGTCCACGCCGGACGGATTGTTGCGGCAATTGCAGCAATTGCGGCAGTTGCGGAATGGCAATTCGGTGTCAGATGGTGGAGGCGAAACAGGCGTAAGCGCGCCATTTTGTGACCGTTCGCCATTCGCTGAGTTGATCCCCACGGGAAGATGTCCCCTTTTGTGGCGGAAATGGCGGCAATGCCTGACACGCCACCGACGCCGTTTTGCATCAGGAAACCGCAGCCTCCGGTTCGGCTCACAGGGCGAAATGCTGCACATGTTGAAAATGTTGCAGTTGTTGCAGTTGCAACTCGGTGTTGCGCCGCCAGACACTAAAGTGTCCGGCTGCCGAAAAGCCATGTCCACTGAAGGGACAAAAGGCCGCACAATATCCCATCCGTTTGTTAAAGAGCGTCGTCAGGCGGGTGGATTGAGAAGGATGCCCCTACCCGTCCGTAAATACAGGGTAGCACAAAATGGAGCCGAAAGGGTGACATTTTGGTAACTCTTTTGAGGGGAAAATTCGGGCGGTGTGGGCCGGAGGCTCAAGCCTCCGTCTGAAGCGGAAAGCCTGCTTCAGCAGGCTGAGGGGCAGGGATCAGGGGTTGGGGGTTAGGGATTGGGGAAAGTTGGGCGGGGCGACACACGGGTCGCCCCCTCCTACGCAGCGTCACCGCCAACCAGATCAGCAGTGCGGAATATGCCTACGACAGCAACCGCAACCTGACCCACGACGGGACGAATGCCACCACCTGGGATCGCGCCAACCACCTGCTGGTGAAGGGCGGGGTGAGCCATCGCTTTCCATCCTTCTTCGCCCTATACTCTGCACTAAACTTGAGACCGAAGTTGTTTCATCCGTTCTGGCACAGAGGGGTCGCGGTTGATCAATAATGACAATCAACAAGACTAAAGTAAAGTATTGATGTAGAATTCTCAAATATGCCCCTCCCTGCCTGATTCACTTCATGCCGACAGGGAGGGGTGACTATCACGCAACTTACCCATTAGCTATGTGTACGATCATCCAGAGATTGAAATACGTGAAACTATGGAGCGACTTCAGATCTATCCTGGCGATTATCCAGACATCGAAAAATACCTAGACATGGAGTTAAGCAAGTTGATCAAAGGGATCAAGAACGATCTGATCCCGCTCAGCAGTTTCTCAGTAGTATGGGATATGATGATGTGGCTATATCGCACCGTCATTTTAAGAGAAAACGCGACCCAACTACATCCCAAGTTTGGTATTGATGACTTTAGATTGTCGCTTCATCTCGTAGATCTCCAGTCCAAAATGCAGAGGCGAGATGAGCTTTGTAATCAACTCTATTCTGATCTCAAAAAAGCCGACACGCCATCTCAACAGGTCATCGTTTTGGCAAGTTACATCAATGAACTATCCTCAGAATTGAGCCGTCGGGTAAGTCCACTCAAACTTGCTGCCCTGATTATTAGATTGGGAGTCGAGGATTTCTTTGAATGTGTCGGGCATGACTGAGAAGATTGCCGAAGAAGATGAGAAACATAGTCCTTTTGTCTTCCATGAAACTGGAGTTTTTCTGATCGCTTTTTTGAACCGAACAGGTCTGGTATTCTGATAAGGCCTCTTATCAACGAACACCTTTTTGGTTAATTCCCGTGACTCCTCCCAAAACTGACGCCACCCTGTGCGTCTCCAGGGACAGCCAAGACCTCAAGAAGAACCGCGCTGACATCCCCCATCTGACCGATGAAAAGTACCTCGGCCAAGATTTCCTTCAACCGCCGGGAGCGCGTTACTCGTAGCGGAGGATGCGGGCGACCTGCTCGCGGATGGCGATGCGGGCGCTGAGGAGAGTCGCGCCCCAGGCGATCAGCACCGAGGCGGCGATCAGGCCGAGGGTGATGAGCAGGGCGTCGCTCGGCAGGGGGATAGCGGAACCGGCTCCCAGCAGAGTCAGCAGCGAGACGCCCAATGCGCTGATGCCGATCCCCAGCAGGCCGCCGAGCAGTCCGATCAGGGTGTTCTCTAACAGGATGACGCGCAGCACGCGCCCGCGCTGGAGGCCGAGCGCCTTGAGGATGCCGATCTGCTGGCGGCGTTCCAGGATGGTCAGGGCGACGGTGTTGCCCATAATCACGGCGGCGGCGCTCAGCGAGAGGATGCCCACCAGCGTCGGGATCGAGGCCAGTTGGTCGATGATGCGCTTGAGCAGGCCGTCGATGAAGGAGACATCCAGGGCGAAGATCAGCGGGATGGCGGTCATGTTGGTCAGGAAGGTGTCAATCGACTCCGGCGCGACCTGCACCATCGTGATGCGGTAGTCGCGGGCCATGCCGGGGACGCCGGGCGGAACGTAAGCGTTGGCCGGGCTGGGGGTGAATCCGTTGGAGTTGCCGACGATGCCGACCACCTCGAAGTCGATATTCTCGCGCCCGACTCGCAGGCGGATGGTCGAGCCGACGGCGATGCCGATCTCGTCAAGAGACTCGTAGCCTTCGACCACCGATTCGAGCGAGGTCTGCTCGGCCAGCACGATGACGGGTTGGCCGCGGTCTTCCGGGGTGAGGTCGCGCCCGGCCAGCAGCGTCCCGCTGCCGAGAGCGGCGTTATTGGTATCGCGGGTGAGGAGGGTCAGCGGCAGGGTGCGCTCGGCGTCATCGATGAGGATGCGCTCGCCGTTGACGCGGGTGATCCGCGCCAGATTGAGGTTCAACTGGGTGGTGGACTCGACGCCGGGCTGGGCGGCAATCGCCAGATTGACGACCCCCTGGGCGATGTCGTTGGGCAGGAGCGGGACGATCATGACGTTGCCGCCGAGGGTCTGGGCGAACTGGAAGCGGACGATCTCCCGCGCGCCGAGGCCGAAGTAGGTGATGCTGCTGAGGGCGAACATCCCGGCGGTGAGGGCCAGCAGCGTGGTGGCTGTCCGCAGGCGGTGGGTCGAAAGATTCCGCAGCGCCAGCCGCACATCGACCTGCCCCAGCGCGGGCAGCCGCCCGACGACCCAAACGATGATCCACATGACGCCGACCAGCAGGCCCAGGATCAGCACGGTCAGGCCGACGACGGCGATGCCGATCAGCACCGGCGGTGGGGCGCGGCCATCGGTGACGGTTTCCAGCACCGGGCCGACGATCTGCCCGGCGACGACGCCCAGCACCCCGACGATGACACCCAGCGCCAGCAGTCCATAGGCTAACCCGGCGCGGGGGATGGCGATCTCGTTGGGGCGGAGGATGATGGCCGGGCGAATCCGGGCGGCGGTGAGGATGGGCAGCACGCCGAAGACCATCGTCACGACCATGCCGAGGATGATGCCGTAGGCCAGGGCTTCGGGATGGACGCGCCAGGGGATGCGCTGCTGGAGGAAGGCTTCGCCGTAGCCGTTGACGACGCCGCTGAGCAGCAGCCCGGCGATCACCCCGGCGATGCTGCCGAGGATGCCCAGCAGGAAGGCTTCGGTCAGGAAGACGGCGGCGATCTGGCCGGCTTTGAGGCCGAAGGTCTTGAGGGCGGCCACCTCCATCGTGCGGCGGCGGACGAGGACGAGCATGGTGTTCATGATGCCGACCCCGCCGATCAGCAGCGCCCCTAAGCCCATCGCCACGATGAAGCGCGAGAGGGTATCCGAGATGAATTCATTGCGGCGCAGCAGCCAGGGCGTGGCGTTCATGTCGCGGATGGGGATGACCGACCACAACTCGGCGGCCAGCCGCTCGATCTCGTCGGCGGTGGTTCCATCGGGCAGGATGATCCCGATGTGGTTGGGCTGCGGGTTGAGGCCGAGCGTCCCGGCCTGACGCAGATCGAAGTAAGCGAAGCCGAAGAAGGCGGCCAGGATGTTGTTGATGCTGGCTTCGGTCTCGGTGGCGACGATCCCGATCACCGTGAAGGGCTGCTCGGTTCCGCTGACGCGCACCGAATCGCCGAGGCCGAGGCGCTGGGACTCGGCCAGATTCTGGCTGATGACGATCTCGTAGCCGCCCGTGAAGAGATCGCGCAGGGGGACGCCGGCCGGATCGAGGGCGAGGATGGGCGCGGCCTGATCGAAGGTGAGCGGGTCGATCAGGAAGGAGCTGGTGAACTGCGGGCGTTCAGTGCCGCTGGCGTTGAGCGGGGTGATCTGCACGTTGCTGACCAGGGTATAGGGCGAGAGGAGGGCATTGTAACGGCTGGCCCAGCCGCGCACCTGATCGAGCTGTCCCTGGCGGAACACCGAGGGTTCATCGGCGCCGCGCTGGAAGGTGGCCGTGAAGGGGCCGAAGTTGGCGACGCTGCTGATGTTGATGTCGCCGTGGTTGTACTGGCGCAGGTTGCTGACGAGCGAGTCGGTGATGGACAGGCCGAGGCTCCGCAGGGCGACGACGGTGGCGACCCCGGCGGCGACGCAGAACACAGCGAAGGCCGTCCAGTGGCCGCTGTGCCAGAGGTGGCTGATGGCGTGTTTGAAATAGAACAGGATTCGACGCATAGGGTTTTTGATTGTTCCCTTGCTACCGGAGGCTCAAGCCTCCGGCAGAGTTCTCAAGTCCGCTGAAGCGGACTATTCTACAGGTGGATCATCGGTCTGCTCCATGCCGGGAAAGAGTTTTCCCTGGGCATGTTTCTCCTGCTGACGGTCGATGCTCCGGCAGAGTTCTCAAGTCCGCTGAAGCAGACTATTCTACAGGTGGATCGTCGGGTTGCTCCATGCCGGGAAAGAGATGTCCCTGGGCATGTTTCTCCTGCTGGCGGTCGATGCTACCGGAGGCTCAAGCCTCCGGCAGAATTCTCAAGTCCGCTGAAGCGGACTATTCTACAGGCGGATCGTCGGTTTGCTCCATGCCGGGAAAGAGATGTCCCTGAGCATGTTTCTCCTGCTGGCGGTCGATATAGTCCTTGACGAGCGGCAGGGTCTTCTCGCCAAAGGTGAGCAATCCGTAGCCTTCCTGCCACCGGAATGAGGACTCCAGTTCGGGAAAGGCGGCGTTCACAGCATGGGCAGACAGACCTTTGACCTGTCGGACCCATTCGCTGGGCGCGACGCTCGGCGCGATGCAGACCGCCACATGCACATGGTCGCACACCCAATTGATCGCCAGCACGGGCGAGCGCAGTTCGGTTGATTTCTGACGCACGGCCAGCAGGATGGCGCTTCCCATCGGAGGCGAGATGCACGGCTGGCGGTACTTCGTCGCCCAGACGATATGGTAGTAGCATTTCCAGAACGGCACTGGACGATTCCCCTGTGATCGACTGGCTGGATGTTTTCATCGTAAGCCCATCTGGGAAGCCGCAGCACAAAAGGTTGCCTGCCAGCCTGCTTCAGCAGGCTTTCCGTTTCAGACGGATGCTTGAGCATCCGGCGGCGGCGCAGGTTCAACCAGCATGTCTTTATACACCGCGACGGTGGCGGCGGCGATCTGGGCATGGGTGAAATGCTGGAGGACGCGGGCGCGTCCCCGCGCGGCCAGATCGGAGCGCAGGGCGGCATCGCTGTAAAGGCGGGCGAGCGCCCCAGCCAGCGCCGGGACATCGCCTTCGGGGACGATCAGCCCGGCGTCGCCGAGGATGTCGGGGAATCGCGCCGGAATCGGAGCCAAGAACGGGAATTTTGCAAGCGTGCGCCTCGATGATGACCCGCCCGAACTGCTCTTTCCAGTTGGGGCGCGTCAGCGAGGGGATCGCCAGCGCATCCAGGCGGTGGTAGTGGGCGGGCATATCAGTGGAGGGGGCCCAATCGATCCAGGCGACGCGCCGAGCGATACCCAGCCGCTCGGCCAATGCGCCCAGCGCGGCGCGTTCCGGCCCGCTGCCGATGATCCGCAGCCGCCAGTCGTGATCGAGGCGGGCGGCGGCTTCCAGCAGCAGATGGACGCCCTTCTCCTCCACCAGACGGCCGACGTAGCCGATGGTGAAAGGACGGTCTTCCTGCTGGGGCGCGGGCTGGAACAGGTCGGGATCGACGCCGAACTGGGGCACGACCGCCAGCGGGCCGGCGTAGCCCTTCGCCCGCCAGACCTGGGCGGCGCTCTCCGTGCCCATCAGGGCGTAATCGGCATGGCGCAGCACCCAGCCTTCACCCCAGCGGAAGGGCGGTGGATAGACGCGGCAGAGATTCTGCCAGGAGAAGAAGAGCGTTCTGGCTCCGGCGCGGTGGGCTGACCAGAGCGCCTGCCAGGTCGCCAGGTTGTAGGGTTCCTCGTCGATGTGGACGATGTGCGGGCGGAAGCGGTCGATCCAATCCGCCAGCGTCGGATAATGGTGCAGGTGGAAATTCCCGTTCAGGCGGATGGGGATGGCTTCCAGGCGGTAGCCGCTGGTGTAGGCGCGTTCCAGAGGAGTCTCGCCGCGCTCATCCTTCCAGGAGGGCGGAACCAGCGCCAGCAGATCGACGCCGAGCCGGGCGATCTCTTCCAGTTTGCGCTGGTAGATGCCGACGATGCAGGCTTTGGAGAGCATCAGGACGCGCATGTGCGCTCCATCCCACGCACTGACGGCACGAACGCCAACAGTCCGGTTGCCAACAGCGTCAGCATTCCGGTGACAACCAGATTCCCTCGCTGCCTTATGCTCGGTCACATCTCACCCACGATCAGCGGATCGTCTTGGGAGACGAGTAAACGACAGAATCAACTGCGAAACCCCAATCGAATATAAGACAAGAAGAGAAACACAATTGCAGCAATTCCCGACGATAGCCCGCCCACCCAAGCTACCACGAAGACTCTCCACCCATTAATCGAGTCTAGAGAATGCTCGACAAAGGTTAGTTTTTCATGTAACAACTGTACACTTGATAGGATAGCGATGACAGTAGTTATGGCTCCCAGGACGGTGAGTATGTTTGCGTGATCAAACGTCTTCTGAAGGGGGAAAAACTTCATAATCATGGAAAAAATGAGAGTTGAGGCAATGAGATAAGGCAAGCACATCAAAATTATTAGCTTAGCGTAATTTACCGTATTGTTTTTTGATAAATAACTGAAACCAACTACAACATAGTTTGTGTAAAAAACTCCTGGGCAAACGCCTAGGCCAACAAGAATCAGTGAGGCTGAAACAGCTGCCGTTAGCGGTCGATACTTCATTTTCACTATCCGTTCAATTCTCCGAGTCAAGG
>JAEUQZ010000023.1 GCA_016788965.1 Anaerolineae bacterium
GACGGCGTCGCCGAGGGATGTAATCCCGGATGCACAACTGCGCGTCCCTACGATGGCAGCGTTATTGAGTGCGGCGGACGGCCAGAAGGCCGTCCCTACGAAGGCGTGTTTGTGGGAAGCGAGCGGCTGTCTTCAAGGAAGAAGGAGAGGGGCACAGGGTGAACTGCGCCCCGTTGATCGAGGGGGAATCAGCCGGCGCGGACAGCATCCACTTCGGCGACGGCGCGGGAGGCTTCGGCGGTTTCCTGCGCTTTCCGTTCGAGTTTCTTCCGCAGTTTGCGGCCAAAGAGCAGGTCATCATCCCCTGGCTTGATAATCAAATCCAGCAGGATATTGATGGTTTCATCCTGGCTGACGCCGAGGCCGTGAGCGATATCACGGAGGCGTTGATGCGTCTGGCGGGTGACGGCGATGCGGGCGCTGGCCGCTTCTTTCGATCCCATTGAGATGACACTCCTCTAGAAACTCGGAATTCCTGCGTGGGTAGGGCGGAATAAACCGCGCGCTGAGAGATGCAGTGAAGATTCCGCGAACACGTTAGACCTCAGCATAGCAGGAATTGTAAGCGATGTCAAACTATACAAGCTTTTACAAGTTTGCAAAAACGTCAAAGTTGACAAGCTTTACAATTTTGGCTTATACTGTGAGAAGGTGGCTGACCACATCGGCCTCTGAAGACGGACGCGCTGCTGCGCGTCCCTACAAGTTGTCTGTCCAAATCCTGTCTGAGTCACACGTGGGGAGTTGGGGTGAACGGCGACAGTCTGCGACAGCTTCAACGACTGCTGATCCCGGTCGAGAGCGCCATCCGAGGCGCGGTCGAACGCGCTCGCCAAACGGGCGGACAGCCGACCGACGCGCTGCGCGGGCTGGTGATCACCGAGCAGGAGATCGATGAACTGCTGGGCGCGACCCCGCTGGAAGGGTGGGGCACAAGCGAACCCGGACGTTCCCCGCGCAAGGCAGCCCGCCACAACCGTTTTGAACGCCTGATCCATACCTTTCAGCTGAATGATGACGACCGCGCGATCCTGCTGATCGCGCTGGCGGCGGAACTCGACCGGCGCTATGAGCGGCTGTTCGCTTATCTGCAAGATGATGTCACGCAGCGGCGGGCGACGGTCAATCTGGTGATGAATCTGCTGGGGCAGGATGCCGAGCGGCGCTTCGCCATCTGGGAACGTCTGCTGCCGAATGCGCCGCTGCGGGCGCACCACCTGGTCGAATGCGTGGCGGATGCCCACATGCGCGATCCGATCTTCCTGGCGCACGCGGTCAAGGTCGATCTGCGGATCGTGGCGCATCTGCTGGGTGATGTGACGCCGGACGCGCGGCTGCACCACGCGGTGGAGCGGCTGCACGCCTCGACGAACGAACAGGCAGGGCAGGCTGAATCCAATGAAGCTCCGCTGGTGTACCTCCAGGGACACGATGCGGTCGAGCAGCGAGAAACGGCCGCGCGATTCAGCCTGGGGCAGGGGGTTCCGCTGATTCGGATCGACCTGAACACGCTGAAGACTCTGCCGATGCCGTTCGATCTGGTGTGGCGGCTGGCGCTGCGGGAAGGCTATCTGGGCGAGGCGGCGGTGCTGGTGGAGGGGTGGGAAACTATCCTGGATGACGAACGGCGCGTCCCGCTGGATGTGTGGCAGACGATCTGCGTGTATCCGCGGATGGTGTTCCTGGCCGGGACGGAAGGCTGGGAGCCGGAAGATGCCGACCGGTCACGGCGGCTGCTGCGGATCAGGCTGGATACACCGCCTTATGACGAACAACTGCGGCTGTGGGTGGATGCACTCCAGGCGCAGGGCGTGACCGCCGATCCGGGGGACATCGCTGAACTGGCCGGGAAGTTCCGGCTGGGAGCGGGGTCGATCCGGCGGTCGGTGCAGGCGGCGCTGGATTATGCTGCGACGCGCGGCGAGGCGGCGCGGTTGGGCGATCTGTATGCCGGGGCGCAGGCTCAAATGGGTTTGCATCTGGGCAAGCTGGCCCAGCGGATCGACTCGCGCTACGTCTGGGATGACCTGATCCTGCCGGATGACCGGCTGGAGCAGCTCCGGGAATTGTGCGCGCGCGCCCGCTACGGGCATATTGTCCGGGAACAGTGGGGTTATGGACGTAAGGTCGCGCCGACGCGGGGGATCAGCGCGTTGTTCGCGGGGGACAGCGGCACGGGCAAGACGATGGCCGCCGAGGTCATCGCCAGCGATCTGGGTTTGCTGCTGTACAAGATCGACCTGTCGTCGGTGGTGAGCAAATATATTGGCGAGACCGAGAAGAATCTGCGCGGTTTGTTCGACGCGGCGGAACGCACCAGCGCGGTGCTGTTCTTCGATGAGGCCGATGCGCTGTTCGGCAAACGGTCGGAAGTGAAGGACTCGCATGACCGCTATGCCAACATCGAGATCGCCTATCTGCTGCAACAGATCGAACGCTATGACGGGATCGCCATCCTGGCGACGAATCTGCGGCAGAACCTGGATGAAGCGTTCACGCGGCGGCTGGATTTCCTGATCGATTTTCCGTTCCCGGAGCCGGAATACCGGCGCAAGTTGTGGGCGGCGCACTTCCCGGCGGATGCGCCGGTGGGGCGCGACGTGAACCTGGACGATCTGGCGGAACGCTACCGGCTGGCGGGCGGGAACATCCGCAACGTGGCGCTGGCGGCGGCTTTCCTGGCGGCGGCGGACGGCGGGATCATCACGATGGGCCATGTGCGCCACGCCGTGCGGCGAGAACACCAAAAGATTGGGCGTTTGCTCGACGATCATTGGTCGTAGCCTAAGAAAATTCCTTATAAAGGACAGGGCATGATCCACGACCTGGATAAGACGCTTCAGAAAATCCTCTATGACAAAGGCCGACTCAACCGGAATGAGATCGACATCGTGTTCGATCAACCGACGGGGCAGTGGTCGGCGACGCTGAGCCGCCCGACGCTGAACTGCTGGATGTTCGACATGCGCGAGAACGCGCGGCTCCGCAGCCTGGAAATGACGGTAGACCGCGATCACCAGGCGAAGCGGGCGCGGACGCAACTCGCGCCGATGCGCTTCGACCTGAGTTATCTGGTGACGGCCTGGACGCGCAAGGTCGAGGACGAACACCAACTGCTGTGGCGGGCGCTGGCGGCGCTTTCGACGCTACAGCGGCTCGACCCGGCGGACTGCGAAGGCAGTCTGCGGAGCCAACCTTACGAAATCCCGTTTCAGGTCGCCCAGGAACACGATCATGGCATCACCATGACGGATTTGTGGAGCGTGCTTAACAACGATATGCGGCCTGGGTTCTTCATGTCGGTGACGCTGGCGCTGGAACCGGACGTGGTACTGGAAGCGCCGCTGGTGCTGGAGAGCCTCATCACGGTGGGGCAGGCCGAGTCACCGGAAGACCAGAAGATCGATGTGCCCGAAACTTTCCGCATCCGGATTCCCCCCAAACGGGGAGGCACGCCGGACGCTTAGCCGTGAGAACCTGTTCGCGTGATTCGGACCGGTTAGATCAAAGGAGCATCAGGAATGTCCCCATCTTATCTCTCTCCCGGCGTGTATATGGAGGAAGTCGATCGCGGTACGAAGCCCATCGAGGCCGTCGGTACCGCGGTGGCGGCTTTCATCGGATACACGGAACTCGCCTCCGATCTGTCGCGCGAGCGGCAGTTGGAGAAAAACAACGGCAAGCTGCTGGCGCGCGAACAGGAATTGATCGGCCGTCCGCAGGCGGTCACGAACTGGTCGCAGTATGTTCAGAAGTTTGGCGGCTTCATCGATGGGGCGTACCTGCCGGATGCGGTGTACGGCTACTTCGCCAACGGCGGCGGGCGCTGCTACGTGATCAGCATCAAGTCGATGGGCACGGTGGATGACGCGCCGTCGGCCAGCGGCCCGGCGAAGGTCAGCATCCCGTCGGCGGATGACCCGAATGTGCCGCTGCTGGAAGTGACCTCCAAGCTGAGCGGGGCGGCGGGCGGACGGATCGGCGTGACGATCCAGCCGGAGAACACGACCGACAACACCTTCACGATGATTATCATCGTGGCGGGCAAGCAGGAGAAGTACGACAACCTGACCACCGACAAGGGTGAGCGGAACGTGGCGACGGTGGTGAATGCTCAGTCGCAGACGGTGACGGTCAAGGTGACGGGCAAGGCCAAGCTGGCTCCGGCGGCGGGCGACTTCAACCTGACGGGCGCGGCTTCGGCCACCAGCACGGGCAGCGCCTCGAAGACGGTGAGTCTGGCGGATTACAAGGGCAATGTGGCGAACCGGACGGGCGTGGACGGGTTGCAGCAGTACGACGACATCACCATGATCTCGGTTCCTGACCTGATGGCGAGCTACAAAGCGGGCGAGATGGACCTGAAGGGCGTCCAGAGCGTTCAGCAGACCATCATCGATCACTGCGAGCTGGTGAAATACTGCTTCGCCGTCCTGGACGCGCCGCCCGGCATGATGCCGGAGGATGTGAAGAACTGGCGCCTGACGGCCAATTACGACACGACCCGCGCGGCGCTGTATTATCCGTGGATCGAAGTGCCCAACATGGTCGGCGGCAAGGCGGTCTCGCGGCTGGTTCCGCCCAGCGGTCACATCGCCGGGATTTATGCCCGCAACGATGGCGAGCGCGGGGTGCATAAGGCTCCGGCCAACGAGGTGATCCGCTCCTGCACGGGGCTGGAAGTCCAGATCACCAAAGGCGAGCAGGATGCGCTCAACCCCATCGGCGTGAACTGCATCCGCGCCTTCCCTGGGCGGGGCATCCGCGTGTGGGGGGCGAGGACGCTTTCGAGCAATGCGTCGTGGCGCTACATCAATGTGCGGCGTTTGTTCAGCATGGTCGAGGACAGCATCGAGCGCGGGACGCAGTGGGTGGTCTTCGAGCCGAACGATCCTGATCTGTGGGCGCGGGTGCGCCGGGATGTGACGGCGTTCCTGAAGCTGGTCTGGCGGAGCGGGGCGCTGTTCGGCGATACCCCGGAGCAGGCCTTCTACGTCAAGTGCGACGCCGAGACCAATCCGCCGGAAGTGCGCGATGTCGGGCAGCTCATCATCGAAGTGGGTTTGTGCCCGGTCAAGCCGGCGGAATTCGTGATCTTCCGCGTCAGCCAGTGGGCTGGCCCGGATGCGGGTGAGTAGTTCATTCTCGTTTATGGATCACACGGCGTATTTTATCCCCACCCCTAAATCCCCTCCCCATTGCATGGAGAGGGGACTT
The DNA here is from genome assembly GCA_016788965.1 of Anaerolineae bacterium. Taxonomy (GTDB): domain Bacteria; phylum Chloroflexota; class Anaerolineae; order Aggregatilineales; family Phototrophicaceae; genus CFX2. The sequence goes on from JAEUQZ010000023.1 coordinate 5,218, forward strand.
CCAGACCTGCTCTTTCCCCTCCACAGCGTGGAGAGGGGCAGGGGGTGAGGATGTGATGATGAAACGTGATCCGAAACCAGGTCAATTCATAGTCCAGATCGTATCGGATGAAAGACAGGGAGTGAGAGGCAATGCCTGCACGTAAGACTGATCCACTGGTAGGTTTTCATTACGGGGTCGAAGTCCAGGGGGTGGTGAAGGGGTACTTCACCGAATGCGCCGGGCTGGGTTCCGAACACGAGGTCATCGAACACAAGGTGATCGACGAGAAGGGACACGAGATCGTCCAGAAGATTCCTGGCCGCCTGAAATGGCAGGACATCACGCTCAAGCGCGGCATCACCGACGCGATGGACATCTGGGACTGGCGCAAGAAAGTCGAAGATGGCGATATGGATGGGGCGCGGCACAACGGATCGATCAAGATGTTCGACCAGAACCTGCAAGAGGTCGCCCGCTGGGACTTCGAGCGCGCCTGGCCGCTCAAGGTGACGGGGCCGCAGCTTCAGTCGGACTCGAATGCCTTCGGGGTCGAGGAACTGGTGATCGTCCACGAAGGGCTGAAGCGCGTCAAGTAACGGGCGCGGATAGGCCCTCGCCAGGGGGTGGGGGCCTATAACAGGGATTAGGGGTTGGGGATTAGGGATTAGGGATTAGGGAAGCAGTGGTTAGGGATTAGGGATTGGGGATTAGGGAAGACGAAAGGCCAGAAGTCTGTCCCTATGACGAAGAGATTGAGACGCGCGAGGGCGCGTTCCGACGAGGCGGTTTTCCAGGGAGGGAACCCCAGGCATGACGCTCCAGACGGAATTCGAGTTTGTCCTCCCCAAAGGCTATGTGGATGACCAGGGCACGGTCCACCGCGAGGGGATGATGCGGCTGGCGACGGCGCTCGATGAGATCACACCGCTGCGCGATCCGCGGGTGCGGAACAACGAGGCGTATCTGGTGGTGCTGCTGCTGTCGCAGGTCATCACCCGGCTGGGGACGCTGCCGAAAGTGACTCCGGCGGTGATCGAACATCTCTTCGCCGCCGACCTGAATTATCTGCAAGACTTCTACCGCCGCATCAACGATGTGGACGGGCAGAAGATGAAGGTGGTCTGCCCGAACTGCGGCCAGGAACACGAGGTGGACGTGCCGCTGTTGGGGGAATCGTAAGCTACCCCCTCGACCGCCTGCACGAGGAGGTAGCCTTCATTGCCGTGGGACTGGGTTGGAGTTACCATGAAATTCTCTCCCTGACCCACACCGAGCGGGCGCGTTGGGTCGAGCAGGTGAATGCCATCAACGCCCGGCGCAGCCGCCCATCCCGCAGGCCGAAGGCCACGTAAGAGGAGATCGCCGTGCCAGAAGCCGCTCCGAATGCAGCGCCCGCCCCGGCCTCCAGGCCGGAAGAAGGCGGCAGCAAATCCAGAGACCCCCAGGAATTGGCCCGCAAGGTGGCCGAGCGGGTCTGGCAGATGTGGCGCGAAGAGATGCGCCGCCAGAATGAACGTCGTCCAGGCGGCAGGAGGTCGTGAGCGATGGCAAAGACCGGGAAGCCCATCGAAATCCATGCCGGATTTCGTTTCGCCGTATCGATCAAAGGCATCAATGTGGCGGCGTTCACCGAATGTACGCTGCCTTCGCTGGAAGTCGAGACCTTCGAGGTCAAAGAAGGCGGGCAGAACGAATACAGCCACAAGCTGCCGGTGCGGGTGAAATCCGGTTCGATCACGCTGCGGCGGGGGCTGACCAAAAGCAGCGAACTGCTGAAGTGGTATGAGCAGGTGGCGCGGGGCGAACTCAAAGAAGTCCGCCGGGACATCTCCATCATCATGTTCGACTCGCAGTTGAATACGGTGACGACCTGGAATTTCTATGACGCCTATCCGGTCAAATGGAAGGGGCCGACGCTGAAATCCGACCAGGCGGCGCTGGCGATTGAAGAGATCGAACTGGCTTACCACGGCTTCGATATCGATAAGACCCGGCAGGGACGCTGACCATGCTGCGACTCAAACCATTTCAGACGCTCGGCATGAAGCTGCGCCAGTTCAGTCAGGGGCGACTGCGGCGCTATGCCCAGGATTTGCCCGTCGAGCAGGCCGAGATCGAACCGAACTGGCAGGATGCCTCCGAGCAGGAATTGAACTGGCCGGAGGGTGAACGTCCGGTCGAGGCGGGGCCAGAGGCAGAAGTCCAGCGTTACCCGGAAGACTACGAGGCGGAGTACGGCGAGTACGACGCGGGTGAAGACTTCGAGGAGAGCGACGATCAGCCGAAGCGGACGCCGCCCGATCTGGCGGCGATCCTGAACGCGCACCGCGAATACCGCGCTGAAGAACCGTCCCCCTCCACCGAGGAACCGGCGCGGCGGCCGTCGAGCCAGGCTGGGCGGCGGGTCTCGCGGCAGGCTACCGAGGATGCGGGCGAGCGGACGACACCCCCGGCGGTGCTGAGCGATCTGCCACGGCCGCGGCGGTCACGCGAATCGGTGATCCAGGAACTGTTGGGTGGGCGGGGCAGCGAGGTCGATCAAGCGCCTGCTGAAGCGTCACCCGCGCCGGAGCCGTCTCAGGGCGATCCTGAAGCGTTCCTGCAAGAGGAATGGACGCCCGATGCGCCATCCGCGCCGGATCAGCCGGAGCGGTGGACGCCGGACGCGCCAATGATGCAGCCACCGGACGCCCCGCAACAGATCGCGCGGCGTTCGCCCGCTGAGCCATCCAACCCGGAGCAGTCGATCCGCCGCCAGCCGGCTGAGCCGGCTCAGCCGCGTGAGCGCGGGCGGGATCGGCAGATGGCCGCCGGGCCGGTCAGCATCTCGGAAGAGGGCGAGGTGTTCCCGGCAGATGCGCCGTGGACGCCGCCCACGGAAGCGACGGAAGCTCCAGGCAGCAGCCCAGCCACGCCGCCGGGCGATGTGCAGGTGAGACGCCGACCCGCGCGGCCGTCTGATCCGGCTGAGCCGATGCGCCGCCGGATCGACCGCCAGCCAGAGCATCCGCAGTCCACGCTGCCGCAGGAAGCGGCTCAACCGGGTGAGGCTGAAGCGCCGCGTCCGACCCGGCAGCGTCCGCACCCGGAGGCGATCTCCGAGGAGACGCAGGGTGAACATCCGGCCCCGATCCGGCGGCAGCCCGCGCCGCAGTCCCCTGCGCCGGAGCCGCCGTATTATGACTCTCCGGTGGAACGTTCCGCGCCGCCGCTGCGTCACTTCGAGGACGCGGATATGGACGCGGACACGGAGCTGATCGTCCCGGTGACGCCGCCAAGTTCCGCCGCGCCGCCCCGGTCGCGCCCCGCGCCGCCACCCGCATCGATGGAACTGCCAGAGGAGCCGCGCAGCTCAGCGCCGCGCTCAGAAAGGCGTCCGGCCAGCCCGCCGGAAGTGGTGCGGCGCAGCCCGGAGAACGCGCCCGATACGCCTGATGCACCTGAACGTCCCACGACGCGGCGGGCAGAATCCCCGGAACGTCCGACCCCACGGCGTTCGGGGCCGCCGCAGCCGCGTAGCGAACCGCCGCGCTCGGAAGTTCGACGGGCGGCAATGCCGCCTGAGCGTCCCGCGCCGGGGCCGGTTGAACCGGACTCGGTGGAGAATGCGGGCGACGACGGCGGGGTCGCGCATCACGAGGTGGATTTGTACCAGGCGCTGCTATCACAGGGGTTGATCGAGCCGGAGCCGCCGGCTCGTCCCGCGCCGGATGCGCCGCCGATTTCGCGCCGGGAAGCGCCGCGCCCGCGGACTTCAGGCGGCACGCCGCCAGCAAGGTCGGTGCAGCGGCAGACCGACGAGGAGACAATGGCGCGGCTGCGGGGGCGACCTGCACCTCATGCGGATGAAGTGCCACCGAGCGATGCTTCAGATGCGGAGACGATGGCGCGGCTGCGGGGGCGGCCCGCCCCTCATGCGGATGAAGTGCCGCCGAGCGATGCTTCGGATGCGGAGACAATGGCGCGGCTGCGGGGCCATCCGTCAAGTCATGCGGATGAAGTGCCACCGAGCGATGCTTCGGACGCGGAGACGATGGCGCGGCTGCGGGGGCGGCCTGCGCCTCATGCGGATGAAGTGCCACCGAGCGATGCTTCGGATGCGGAGACGATGGCACGGCTGCGGGGGCGGCCGTCAAGTCATGCGGATGAAGTGCCACCGAGCGATGCCTCGGACGCGGAGACGATGGCGCGGCTGCGGGGGCGGCCATCGAGCCATGCGGATGAAGTGCCACCGAGCGATGCTTCGGATGCGGAGACGATGGCACGGCTGCGGGGGCGGCCTGCCCCTCATGCCGATGAGTCAGCGTCGAGCAGCAGCACTGAACAGCAGGATTTGATGGCGGTGCTGGGTTTGCCGCCGGAGACGCCCGTAGTCGGCGGCGAAGTGTTCCAGGGCACAACCGGGGCGACCAACCCGTCCGGCAGCACCACGCCGACAGAGCCGGAAGGGCAGGGCGGCGTCATGCCGACGGTGGGCGTCCCGCTGGACGCGGCGGTTGCCCGCGCCGCAGCGCCGGAGTCCGCGCCGGAGGGATCATCCGAAGGCGGGGAACAGCAGGGCGAAGGCGGCGGCGAAGATGTGGATATCGATAAGCTGGCGCGGGATGTCTACACGATTTTGCGCGACCGGCTGCGGATCGAACAGGAACGCAAATCCGGCCGGCTGTAGTCCGGCGGAGGTATCACGATGGCCTTAGACAAAACACGCGGCGGGTTGGTTCCAGCGCGGATCGTCAGCCCGCCGGATAATCCGACCATCACGGTCAAGTGCATGTTCAACCCGTTCGAGTACACGCTGACTAAGAGCAACTCGTTCGAGAAGAAGCCGGTCAAGGGAAAGAACATCCCCAAAGCGGTCTTCAAGCAGGGCGGCTCGCAAATCCTCAAGCTGACACTGCACTTCGATACGCTGCCGGAACGGGCGGATGTGCGCGACCTGACGGATCCGCTGTGGAACATGATGATGGTGGCCGAGGCGACCAAGAACGCCAGCAGCGGCAAGAGCAGCCCGCCGGAAGTGGCTTTCGAGTGGGGCAAGCTGTTCTTCCGGGCGTACATCACCAGCCTGAACCAGAAGTTCACGCTGTTCCTGCCGGATGGCACGCCGGTGCGCTGCCAGGTGGATATTACGCTGGAGCAGTTCGTGGACGTGAACGATTACCGGGATCAGCAGAAGCTGGCCGGGGCCGGGGGCGCGGCGAGTGGTCAGGCGGAGAAAGCGACGACGGCCATCGCGGGCGACCGGATCGACAACATCGCCGCGAAGGAAAGCGGCGACCCGTCGAGCCAGCGGCAGATCGCCGAGAAGAACAACATCGATAATCCCATGAAACTCAAACCGGGACAGACGATCCGGTCATGAGCCAGCACACGGGAGCGCGCTATGCCTGAAGAAGTCCGCCTCGATCAGATTTCGATCAAAGTCAATGGCAGCCAGATTCCGCACGAGCTGATGGATGTGCTGGAAGATGTCGAGGTCGATACCAGCCTGTATCTGCCGGACATGTTCATTCTGACGTTCCACGACGATGAACTACGCTGGATGGATCAGGGGTTGTTCCAGTTGGGGGCGACGGTGCTGATCGAGATGTCGATGGAGGAGCGCCAGCAGCAGCGCGTCATGGAAGGCGAGGTGACGGCCATCGAACCACGCTTCAGCGACAACCAGACGGTCAAGCTGGTGGTGCGGGGTTACGACAAGACGCACCGGCTCAACCGCGGGACGAAATCACGGGTGTTCGTCCAGGTGACGGAGGGCGATATCGTCAGCCAGATTGCCCGCGAAGCCGGACTGAGCGCCGATGTGGATGTCAGTTCGGAAGTCTACGAACATGTCTTCCAGCACAACCAGACCGATCTGGCGTTCTTGCAAGAGCGGGCTGACCGTCTGGGATACGAGTGCTTCGTCGATCAGGATACGCTGCACTTCCGCCCGCCGCGCACCGGGGCGGATCAGCCGATTGAGCTGGATTGGGGCAGCACGCTGCGGAGCTTTACACCTAAGCTGACGGTCATCGGGCAGGTCGATGAAATGATCGTGAAGGGGTGGGACCCGCGCACCAAACGCGAGATCATCGGCAAGGCCAGCAGCACCAACACCGCGCCGGAGATCAACGTGGGCGGGCAGGGGGGACAGGTGGCCTCGCGGGCGTTTTCGACGGCGCGGCAGATGGTGGTGCGGCGGCCGGTGTCGTCGCAGTCGGAAGCCGACCGGGTGGCGCAGGCCATCCTGGACGAAGTGAACGCGGGCTTCGTGGAAGCTGAAGGCGTGGCGCTGGGCAATCCTCGGCTGTACGCCGGGCACAAGGTCAAGCTGAGCGGGTTGGGGCAGAAGTTCAGCGGAACCTACATGATGACCTCGGCGGTGCATATTTACACGGCGCGGGGAATCTACCAGACGCATTTCCGGGTGGAAGGCGTGCGCCCGACGCTGATGGCCGACCTGATCGCGGGTGGGAACATCACCGACGATGGCAGCGCCACCTGGGGCGGGGTCGTCCCGGCGGTCGTGACCAACAACGAAGACCCGCAGAATATGGGGCGGGTCAAACTGAAGTTCCCGTGGATGGATACCAGCCTGGAGAGCGATTGGGCGCGGATTGTGGCGGTGGGGGCCGGCAAAGATCGCGGTCTGTTCTGGCTGCCGGAAGTCAACGACGAGGTGATGGTCGCTTTCGAGCATGGCGACTTCAACCGTCCGTATGTGATCGGCAATCTGTGGAACGGGGAGGATACCCCGCCGGAAACAGTCAGTCAGGCGGTCAACAGCGGGCGGGTGCAGCTCCGCACGATCAAAACCCGCGCCGGGCACATCATCCGCTTTTCGGATAAAGACGGCAGCCAGTTCATCGAGATCATCGATGCCGCGCAGGGGACGCATATCAAGCTGGACGCGACCGGCAAGAAACTGACCATCAAGGTCGAATCGAACATCGAGATCGAAGCGCAGGGCAACATCAAGATGAAAGCGGCCGGGAATATCAACGTGGAAGCGACGGGTCAGCTCACGCTCAAGGGCGCGATGGTGAACATCAATTAGAGGATGGGAGTTCGTGGTGATCCTCACCCCCAACCCCCTCTCCACTGCGTGGAAGAGGGGGCTTAAGAGGAAGAGAGGGAGAGGGGTTGGAGCAGATTTCTGGGAACCGAACCCAATCTGCAGCGGGCGCGATGGTGAACATCAATTAGGAGCAGGGCGCGATGAAAGAAATCATCGGACAGGGGTGGGCCTTCCCGCCGCGCATCGGCGACCGGGGCCGCGTCGAAATGGTGGACGAGGACGCGGAAATCCGGCAGGCCATCCACATCATCCTGAATACGGCTCCCGGCGAGCGGGTGATGCGGCCTGAATTCGGCTGCCGGATTCATGAAATTCTGTTCTGGCCGGCCAATACGGCGACGGCGGCCGTGGCTGAACGCTACATCGCGGAGGCGTTGGGGCGCTGGGAGCCGCGCATCCACCTGGAGCAGATCGTCGCCGCGCCGACTCAACTGGAAGATGACAAGGGTGATCCAGTGGGGGCGTTGATGATCGAGATGCGCTACAGCATCAAAGGAACACATGATCTGCGGAGCCTTGTCTTTCCCTTCTATCTCAGCCCGGCTTAACCTGCGAGGATGACGTCATGCCTCTGGAATCTCCCCGCCTGGATGACCGCAGTTTCGACGATCTGTTCCGGGAAGCCCGGCAGCGCATCGCGCTGTACTGCCCGGAGTGGACCGATCACAACCTGAGCGATCCCGGCATCACGCTGATGGAATTGTTCGCGTGGATGACGGACATCCTGCTGTACCGTTTGAACCGCGTGCCGGACAAGCATTACGTCAAGTTCATGGAACTGATCGGGATGCGGCTGCAAGAACCGGCGGCGGCGCGGGTTCCGGTGACGTTCTGGCTGACGGCTCCGCAGCCGACCGAGATCACGATTCCGGCGTTCACCGAAGTCGCCACAACCCGCACCGAGACCTCGGCGGCTATCGTGTTCAGCACGGATTCGGCCTTCACGATCCGCGTACCGAAGCTGATCAGCGTGATGAGCAGCCGGGGCAGTGAACGCACCGGGCGGAACTTCAGGCAGCAGAACCTCTCCCAACTCCGGGCCGGGTTCAACGGCTTCCTGGCCTTCTCCGGCCCAGATGAGAAGGGCGACAAACCGCAGGTGGATGACGCTTTCTATCTGGGGTTCGATAATGACCTCAGTCACCATCTGCTGGGGGTCGAACTGGATGTCACGCACGCCAAAGGCGCGGGCATCGACCCGGCCAACCCGCCGTATGTCTGGGAGGCCATCGGCCAGGAGCATGACCGCACCTGGTCGGAAGCACCCGTCGATATCGACGACACGCACGGCCTGAACGAGAGCGGTCTGGTGCGGGTGCATCTGCCGGCGCTGCGGAAGGATACGCGCGATGGGATCGAAGCCTACTGGGTGCGCTGCCGTCTGACGCAACTCTCGCCGGGGATGGCCGGCTTCAACGAAAGCCCGCGCGTCCGCAAGCTGAGCGTTGCCAGTTGGGGCGGCACGATCCCGACCACCAACGTCGCCACGGTGGAGGATGAACTGCTGGGGCGGTCGGACGGGACGCCGGGGCAGCGCTTCTACCTGCGGCATTCGCCGGTGGTGCGGCGCGAGAAGGATCAGGAATACGTGGTGGTGCGCTCGAAGGTGGGAGATGTTCACAACGTCCAGCGGTGGGCGGAAGTGGAGAACTTCTCGACCTCCGGCAAGGACGATCTGCATTACATGATCGACGGGCTGACGGGCGAAGTGCGCTTCGGCCCGGCGCTGCGCCAGCGCGATGGGCAGATTCGCTGTTACGGGTTGATCCCGCCGAAGGACGCGATGATTACGATGACGGCCTATCGCTACGGCGGGGGGCAGGCGGGCAATGTTATGGAGAAGACGCTCAACGTCAACAAGAGCGGGCTGCCGTATATCCAGCGGGTCCTCAACCTGGAGCAGGCCACGGGCGGGCTGGATGCCGAGTCGCTGGACGACATCAAGCTGCGCGTGCCGGGCTATCTGCGGTCGCTGCAACGGGCGGTCACTCCCGGCGATTTCGAGTATCTGGCGGAGAACGAAGCCGCGCCGGAAATGGTGGGGCGGGCGCACTGCTTTCAGTCGCCGAAGCAGCTCGGCCTGATCCGGCTGCTGGTCATCCCCAAAGTCCACGAGTCCAACGAGCAGATTTCGCCGGAGAGTCTGGTGGTATCGGATGAGCTGCGCGACCGTCTGATCCGCTTTTTCGATGAGCGGCGGCTGCTGTGTACCCGGCTGGAAGTCAGCGCCCCGGAGTACCAGTGGGTCAGCGTGGAGGTGCGGCTGCGATCGGTGCGGTTGTCGAACAAGCAGGAAGTCCACCGGGCGGTCAGCGAGAAGCTGTACGCCTATCTCAACCCGTTGTATGGGGGGGCGGATGGGCGTGGCTGGCCGCTGGGGCGCGACCTGAGCCTTTCGGATGTGGTCGGGGCGCTGCTGCCGATCTCCGGCGTGGATTCGATCCGGTCGATCAAACTCGTGCCCGTCTCGTTCCGGGATGGGCGTACCGTTCAGGCCAGCAGCGTCGAGATGCTGACGCTGGAAGACGATCAGGTCATCGCGTCGTTCCGGCATAATGTCATCCTGGAATAAGGCACATGGCTGAAGCACGCGCAGTCCTCCGGTTAGCGGGGCCGCAGGTTCCCCAGGAACAGATCATCGTCGGGCCAAACGGCCTGAGCGTGGGCCGCGGCTCGGCCAACGATCTGGTGATTCGGCAGACGCAGATCAGCAAGGAGCATATCCGGCTGTTCTGGCAGAACGGCGATCTGCTGGTCGAAGACCTGGACAGCACCAACGGCACGACGGTCAACGACGAGCGGCTGACGCCGCATGTCCCGTTCCGGCTCCAGGTGAGGGATACGATTCAACTGGGCAAGCATGTGCTGACCGTCGAGGAGATCAGCGCCGAGGCCGCGCCGCAGACCGAGCCGGGCAGCATCCCGGACGAGATGCGGCAGTTGGCGAAGGATGTGCTGGATCAGCTTTTGTATGTGCCGCGGCCTTCGGAACTGCCGGAGATGCCGCGGCGGTCGTCGTCGGTGGTGGTGGCCGAGCGCCTCGATGATCCGAACTATCTGCCGGGCATTCCGCGCGACCGGAGTACCTGGCTGCAATACCTGCCGGCCATCTATTCCGATCCTGAATTCTTCGGGCAGGACTCCGGCGACGATTTCATCGGGCGCTATCTGCTGATCTTCGAGTCGATCTTCGCGCCGATTAGCTGGCATATCGACAACTTCGACCAGTATCTTTCGCCGGAGATGATGCCGGAAGAGTGGCTGAACTGGGTGGCAAGCTGGTTCGATATTCTGATGGGGCCGCAGCTTTCGACGGCGCAGCGGCGGGAGATCGTCCGCAATATCGGCTATTTGTTCATCCGGCGCGGGACCCGTCCGGGGTTGGAGAAACTGCTGGAACTGTACCTGGGCGATGCGCCCCAGATCATCGAGGACAGCGCCAACTGCCATTTCACGGTGCGGCTGTCACGGGCTAAAGTCCGCCCCACCATTCCAGAAGACGTGATTCGCCAGTTGATCGAATCGCAGAAGCCGGCGTTCACGACGTTCACAATCGAGGTAGTGTGATGAGTCAGGACCCGATGCTCGGTAAGGTGATCGAGAATTACCGGATCGAGCGCATTGTTGGGCGAGGGGGGATGGGCACGGTCTACGAGGCGACCGATCTGAACCTGAACCTGAAGGTCGCCCTCAAGATCATGAATCCGAGTCTGGCGGAGCAGGAGCGCTTCCGGTTGCGCTTCCAGCAGGAAGCCCAGGCGGCGGCGCGGCTGGATCACCCCAACATCATCCGCCCGATGTACTTCGGCATCAAAGACCGCAATCTGTTCCTGGTGACGGAGTTGATCCAGGCCGGCAGCCTGGCCGATTATCTCAAGCGGCTGCGGCGGGAGAGCAAGGTCATCCAGCTTCCCGAAGCGATGGAACTGACGCGGCAGGTGGCCGACGCGCTGCATTATGCCCACCAGCAGCGCATGGTTCACCGGGATGTCAAGCCGGGCAACATTCTGCTGAAGCCGATGACCAGCAGCGGGCGGCATACATCGTTCCGGGCGGTGCTGACGGACTTCGGGCTGGCGCAGATGATGGAAAGCACCAGCCAGTCGATGCGCGGGCAGCCGGCCGGGACGTTCGCTCTACATGAGTCCCGAGCAGGCGCAGGGCGACGTTGGAGTCGACGGCCGCTCGGACATCTACTCGCTGGGCATCATGCTCTACGAACTGGTGACGGGACGGCTGCCTTTCGCTGAGCCGAAGTCGCTGCGCGAAGCTTTTGAAGCGCACATGAACCAGCAGCCAGTTCCGCCGAGCAGCGTCCGGCAGGATATCCCGCGCGATGTCGAGCGGATCATCCTGAAGTGCATCGCCAAGAAGCCGGAGCAGCGCTTCCAGAGCGCCGGGGAACTCTCGCAGGCGCTCCAGAACGCGCTCATCAGCCTGCCCAAAGCGGAGATGTCCCGCCCGATGACGCCGCCCGATCAGGTGGACAGTCTGGCGACCTACGTCATCAGCCAGGCCGGGCCGATCTCCGTGCCGTCGCTGACTGCGCCGCCGCCGATGGGATCGAACGATTTCGGCGACCGGATCGTCATCCACGCGCCGAAAGAATCACCGAAGGTCGAGGTCATCACCCGCGATACGATCACCATCGGGCGGGATGAGTCCTGCGACATCCGCATCAATGACGCGAAATCATCGCGCCAGCACGTTCGGGTCATCCGGGGGCGGGATGGACGCTTCACTGTCACCGACCTCGGCTCGACCAACGGAACCTGGATCGAGACGACGCAGTTGGTGGCGAATCAGCCGCAGGTGTGGACGCCCGGCCAGCGGGTGCGGATCGGTTATACCTGGCTCCTGTTGGAGAGTACCAATGCGCCGCGCTCGCAGCCGCCCGGCCCGGTCACGGTGCGGCACGATCCGCAGCCGTCGCCATCGGTGATGGGGCCGACGATAGGCGGGCGGGGAACGCTCGACCGGGCGTCGCAGGTGTCCTCCGGGGATATCGCGGTGACGTTCACGCCGACGAATGTGCCGGTGGAAGCGGGCAGCCGGGCCGGGGCGGTGGTCGAAGTCCTCAACCAGAGCCAGAACGTGGCCCGCGTGATCCTCCAGATCACCGATATGCCGACGGACTGGTACACGATCACCAACGGCGACCTGAACCTGATGCCGGGGGAACGGGGCACGGCCAACATCAGCTTCTTCCCGCCGCGCAGCAGCGCCAGCCTGGCCGGGCAGCATGTCTTCTGGCTGCGGGCGTCGGTGCAGCATAACAACGACGCGGTGCGGATGCGCTGCACGCTGGAGATCGCGCCCTATTACAACTTCACGGCGGACATGCAGCCGGTGCGGCTCCGCAATTACGCGCTGACGACGCTGCGCGTGACCAACACGGGCAACATCCAGGATGTGTACTCGATTGTGGGGCGCGACCGCGAGCAGGGGCTGACCTTCGGCATGGCAAAGGACAAACTGCCGCTGCTGCCAGGGCAGTACGAGCAGCTTCCGCTGACGGTGCGCCCGACGCGGCGGCACTGGTTCGGGGCGCAGCGGACGTATCCGTTCGAGATCGCCATCGACGACAGCCAGGAAGCCTCCAAGCCGCAGGTGTTGGCGGGGGAACTGATCTCCTCGCCGATCATCCCAGCCTGGCTGATCGCGGTGCTGGCTCTGGCGGTGATTGTCTGCTGCGCGGTGACTCTGTTTGCCATCAGCAGCTTCAACGCCCAGCAAGCCAGCGCCACACAGACTCAGGCCGCCGCGCAGACGGCCGGGTTCAATGCCGGCGTGGGCACAGCTACGGCGGGAGCCGTCCAAAACGCGGCGACGGCCACCGGGCAGGCCAATCAAGCGGCCACGGCCACGAGCATCGGGGCCAGCACGCAGCAGGCCAATGACAACGATGGCGACGGGCTGACCAATCAGGAAGAGGCCACAGCCGGCTCCGATCCGAACAAGGCCGATACCGATCAGGATGGGCTGCCGGATGGGGTCGAAGTCAAGCTGTACAACACCAAGCCCAACCTGCCGGATACGGATGGCGATGGGTTGATCGACGGCGAGGAGATCAAGCGGGGAACGCTGCCGACGGTGCTGGACAGCGATGGCGACGGCATCCCCGACGGGCTGGACAGCGCCCCGGTGTCGCCGAATGTCCCGACTGTGCCGCCGACGCCGGTGTGCCAGGGCGTCGCGCCCGCGCCGGGGTCGCTGGTCGCCACCGTGAGCGTCAACTCGGCGCGGGTCATCAGCGCGCCAACGGCAACGGGTGCGTTCGTCTCGCGGCTGGAATTGGGGCGGGTCGTCCGGGCGACGGGGCGTGATGCTACAGCCCAGTTCGTGCGGCTAGACTCGCTGCAAACCCGCTGGGTGAGCCGCAACGACGTGGCGCTGAGCGGCGATCTGTGTTCGCTGCCGGATAAAACCAGCGAGCAGAACGTCGGCGTGATCGGCGGGGCGCTGGCTTATGGCGTGACCAACACCGGGAATGTGGCCGATGAATACGGCCAGGGGTGGGCGATCCAGGTCAACGGCGTGGTCAGCCGGATCACGATCCGCATGGACGGCGGCTTTGACACGTATCTGCTGCTGTTCGATCCGAACGGGCTGCTGCTGGCGCAGAACGATAATGCCGCTGTCAACCCGCTCACTAGTTCCGAAATCACCTTCGATGTGGTCACGCCGGGCATCTATACCGCCGTGGCCCGCAGCATCGGCGGCGCGACCGGGAGCTATACCATCCAGGTCACGCTGGTGGCTGGGCCGGGGTAAGGCCGTCTGATCCATCCGCAGTTTGGATAGGGTAGAGGAGAGGGGAAGTATGCCAGCCGAACGCAACCGAAACCCAAAACAGAACCGTCCTGAACAGGAGCGGGATCATCACGACCCACAGCGCGATCCGCAGCCGGAGCAGCCGGTCTTCGATCCGCAGGATGCCAGCCTGCTGGATTGGCAGCGGGCGATTGGCAACCAGGGCATTCAGCGGGCGCTGGCGCAGGGGGCGCTGCGGACTCGGCGCAGCGGCGATCTGATCCAGGCCAAGCTGACCGTCGGCGCGCCGGATGATGTCTACGAGCAGGAAGCCGATGATGTGGCGCAGTCGGTCATGCGGATGCCGGATGCGGCGGTTCAACGGGCGGAGATTCCCGAAGAGGAAGAGCTTCAGATGAAGCGGATTCAACGGGCGGAAGTTCCCGAAGAAGAAGAACTTCAGATGAAGCGGATTCAGCGGGCGGAGGTTCCCGAAGAGGAAGAGCTTCAGATGAAGCGGATTCAACGGGCCGAGATACCCGAAGAAGAAGAACTTCAGATGAAGCGGATTCAGCGCGACGCGGTGGGCGGCGTGCCGGAAGTGACCGAGGACATCGAAGGCAGCATCGAGGGGCAGCGCGGCGGTGGTCAGGGGATGCCGGACTCAGCGCGGGAGTTCTTCGAGCCGCGCTTCGGTCAGGACTTCAGCGGCGTGCAGATTCATACCGGCAAGGAAGCCGATACGCTCAATCGCCAGTTGGATGCCCGCGCTTTCACTACAGGCAGCGATATCTTCTTCCGGGACGGGGAATACAACCCGGAAAGCTCCGGCGGGCGGGAACTGCTGGCGCATGAACTGACGCACGTCGTCCAACAGGGGGCGAGCGTTCAACGGGAACCGGAAGCGCATACGCGCGGCACAGCCGCGCCGGATGATCTGCTCAGCCGGGAACCGCTGGGACCGCAAGTACCAGAACAGGTTGATCCGGCCAGGAGCAGCACCTCGTTCTCCTTCAACATTCCTGGCGGTAAGGCACTAACGTCAGATTGGAACGATCTATCGACGACTTCGGCGACGAACGTGACCCTGGCGATGACGCCGACTGGGCTGCGGGTGAGCTTCAGCCCGGCGTTGTTGATTGATACTCAGTATCCTGTGAGCGATATCGAATGGTCGGGTCTGAACTACGAGTTCTCCAGCGGGGCTTTGACGATTTCGCTGTCCGACACGCAGTCTCTGGCTCCGTTCAGCG
This sequence comes from Anaerolineae bacterium, assembly GCA_016788965.1. Taxonomy (GTDB): domain Bacteria; phylum Chloroflexota; class Anaerolineae; order Aggregatilineales; family Phototrophicaceae; genus CFX2. The sequence continues at coordinate 20,266 of JAEUQZ010000023.1, forward strand.
GCCAGTCATCGGCCAGGAAAAGTATCACCGATACTTTCATGAATGCTATTAAGGGAACCCGGATGGCTGTGGCGGGGTATGATCCGCTCACCGACACCGATCTCATGGGGACATTCGAGGCGATCAAGACCAACTGGCTGAGCGCGCCATCCAGCGGCGGGGAGGTCGGCGCGGGCGATCTGGGCAGTCCAACGGTTTCGGCATCGGTGGCCTTGAAGTCGCAAATCCGGGAGGCGGCGGGTGAAGGCGGTATTTCCGCCAACGGCACGATTGGCCTGGATGTCCATTTCGCCGGATCGGTCAAAGACCTGGCGGAAGATACCAGCCGTCGGATCAGCACTATCTCCATTCGCGGCGATTCCATCATCGTCGAAAAGAAGGGCGATCCCGTGGCGAAGCTGAAAGGCATCAGCATCGCTTATGGCGGCGCTGTCACCGTGACCGATATGGAGCTGCTGGGGGATGCAGCTCTGGCTCAAGGCGCTGAGGGTTTAGGGCTTTTGGGATTGCTTGCTTTGGCGCTGAGTGCCGGCAGCCCAGAGGATCGCCTGGCAGTGGCGGACAAGAACCTGCCCAGTCCGCATATCGTGTCCGATCTGGCACGCAAGCAGATCGAGGAAGCGCTGACCAATGCCGTTCGCCAGATGATCCGAGATGCTTGTTACGCTATCCCCGGCGTGAACCTGGGAACTATCTTTGGCGTTCAGGCGATGGGTGACTTCCCGCCGCCGGCGCCGGGCGTCCGGGCGGGATAACGTCAGAGCTTCGATTTTGGAGGATTGAAGCGCCATGACGACGCATCAGAGAGACAAACAACCCGAACGAACGGATCGCGGGCGAACCCCGGAGTCGCGCACGGATCAGGCCGCTGCGCCTTTGGGGTCGCCCGATGATCTGCTTTATCTCCAGCACACCATCGGCAATCAGGCGGTGCAGCGGCTGCTGGCCGGGAAGAACAGTTCCGGGTCTGCCATCCAACGCGAGGAGGCGGTGGGGTCGCCTGAAGTCAACGACTCCTCGGAAAGCACCGGCGGGGGCGATCTTGTCGCTCAGGCCCAGCCCGACCGCACAATTCAGCGGGATGGGCCAACCGACACCGCGACGACCACGACGGCTGCTCCGGCTCCCGCGCGGGATACCTCGGTCGAAGGCGCTTTGACCAGCGCGGCACTGGAAGAAATCCGTGGGCAGGCATTGGCACGGACGTTGAAGTTGGGCATGTATGCCACACGCGGGATGCAGGTAGTGGATCGTGCCCGGACGAAGCTGGTGGCCTTCAGCGAACGCTATAACAGCGTCTACGATGTCTATGCGGGCGTTGTCGGCGATGCACGCAGCGAAGCCCGGAACCAGCAGGCCTGGATCGATTTTTTCGCGGGCGTCGCTATCGGTGTTGGTGTCGGTCTGCTGGCCGAGGCGATTGTCGTGGGGGCAATCGGCGAAGCCGCGGCGGCCTCGCTATCGCTGGCGCAGCGGGCGCTGATCCTTGCGCCGTCGAAGCTTGCCCCGCAGGTCAGCCGCATCTC
>JAEUQZ010000240.1:0-5410 GCA_016788965.1 Anaerolineae bacterium
TGTCCTGGCGCGGAAGTGCCAGGCGCGGGGATTATCCGGTTTGGAGTGGGCGGTGAGTGTGCCGGGGACGCTCGGTGGCGCTATTGTCAACAACGCGGGGGCGCACGGGAGCGATATGGCCGCCAGCCTGTGTGATGTCGTGGTGCTGGACGCCGAGCGCGGACCGCAAATGCTGACCGTCGCGGAACTGGAGTACGGCTACCGAACATCCTGCCTCAAGCAGCGAGCCGACCGGCGCTTTCTGGTGCTGATGGCAACGCTGGCCCTCACCCCGTCCGATCCCGCTGCTATCCTGGAACGGATGGAGCATTTCATTGCCTACCGCAAGCAGACTCAACCGCCGGGAGCCAGCCTGGGCAGCATATTCAAGAATCCTCCCGGCGATCATGCGGGACGATTGATTGAAGCCGCCGGATTGAAAGGCTTTCGGATTGGCGGGGCGCAGATTTCTCCGATTCATGCCAACTTTTTCATCAACTCCGGCGGCGCGACCGCTGCCGACTACTACGCTTTGATCTGTCATGCACAGGAAACTGTGCGGCAGAAGACGGGTGTGGAACTTGAACTTGAAGTCGAATTGGTTGGAGAACGGTTCTAATTGCCCACATCACGTTTGGAATTCGACACAAGTCGTGGGATAATGTTGGAAAGCTTGTTTGAGCAGAATTGGGTGGGGGAATGACGTCGCGTTCGCGGGATCGACGCCGGTCATCGACGACTCGCGCGCCGGGTATCTGGCGCGGCGCGGCTGCCGCGCCGGTCAGCGTTGAACGGCCAGCGGTACAGCATGGCATCCAACGCTGGGGATTCGGCGGCTGGCGGCTGCTCAGCGGCATGATCGTCATCAGCCTTTCAGGGCTGCTGGTGTTGTTCTTCGCGGCCGATTTCTTCTACGTGCATTCCATCGCGGTTGGCGGACTGAAATACCTGACCCGTGCCGAAGTCTTTGCCCTCAGCAACACCGCTGATACGCACGTCTTCTGGATCGACCCGGAAGAGGTGCGGCGCAACCTGCTGCGCTCCCCAACCATCGCCGACGCGACCGTGCAGGTCGGCTGGCCGCCCGTGATGGTGAGCATTGTCGTGCAGGAACGCGAACCCGCGCTGATCTGGGAACAAGCGGGCGTGGTTACCTGGGTCGATATTCAGGGGCGGGTGATGGCCTTGCAGGAAGACCGACCTGACCTGGTACGCATCTTCTCGGATGTGGATGACGGCCCAATCGGGCAGAACGTGGCGGTGGGCCTAGATATCGTCAGCGGGGCGCTGCAACTGAAGACCCTCATTCCTGAAATCACGGTTCTCCGCTACAATCCAATCAACGGCCTCGGCTACCAGGACCCGCGCGGATGGATGGCCTGGTTCGGCACGGGAACCGACATGGCCGAGAAAATTGCCATTTATAAGACGGTCGTCGATAATGTACTGTCACGGGGCATTCAACCATCCGAGATCAATGTCTCTAACCCGGATGCCCCCTATCGGCGGTGAAGGTAGACGGTTTCTATGACCCGAGATTTAGCGGTTGCACTGGATGTCGGCACACGGAAAATCTGCGCTATTGTAGCTGAAGTTCGGCCTGACGATATCTTCGTCGTCGGCGTGGGGATTGAACCCAGCGCCGGGATGAAGAAGGGCATCGTCAATGATATGGGCCAACTGACTTCGGCTATTTCAGCGGCGGTGCATAAGGCCGAAAAGAGCAGCGGATTCGATATTGCCCGCGCTTTTGTGAGCGTGGCTGGGAGCCATATCGCCTCGGTGAACAGCCGTGGCGCGGTCGGGATCACCGGGCAGCGCGGTGTCAACCTCGATGATCTGGATAAAGCGATGGAAGCGGCGCGGGCGATTGCTATCCCGCACAACCGGGAAGTGCTGCATGTCGTCCCGCGCAGTTACTCACTGGATGGACAGGAGCGCGTCCGCAGTCCCATCGGGATGCACGGGTTCCGCTTGGAGGTCGAAGCCCACATCATCACCGCTTCTTCGACCAGCGTGGCTAACCTGGAACAGTCGGTGCGGGCGGCTGGCGTGGAAGTGGATCGCTTCATCCTCAACCCACTGGCATCGGGCGATGCCGTGCTGACCCCGGAAGAACGCGAGATGGGCGTGGTCGTCATCGACATTGGCGGTGGAACGACCGATATGGCGATCTTCATCGAAGGCACAGTCTGGCATACGGCGGTGATCCCGGTGGGCGGGGATTTGATCACCAACGACATTACCCACTGGATGCATGTGCCCTTCGACGTGGCCGAGGCGGTCAAAATTCATCACGGCCACGCGCTCCAGAAAGCGGTCGATCCCTTGGAGACGTTCCTGGTCGAGCCGTTCGGCGAAGGAATGCCCATCGAGGTGCAGCGGAATGCGCTGGCCGAAGTGGTCGAAATGCGTGTGTCCGAGATGTTCGATTTGGTTCGGAAAGAAATCAAACGTTCCGGGTATGATGGTCTGCTGCGGGCAGGCGCGGTCATTACCGGCGGCTGCGCTCAGTTGGCTGGCTTGAAGGATATCGCAGCGCAGGAATTGGGAATGCCAGTCCGCGTCGCCAAACCGGAGCGGCTGACGGGCATGGCCGATGCCCTGCGCGATCCAGCCTACAGCACCAGCGTAGGGCTGCTGCGGATGGGCCTGAGCATGGAAACCATGTCGGTGAGTGTGCGGGCCGGTTCGACCCCGGTGAAGGGTCTCCAACCGTTCCGCATTGGCCGGGTGATCGGGGGATTCTTCCGACGCTTGCTGCCTGACGGGGATCAATAGATGGGCTTGGATACGGGGTAGTACGACCAGGCCATTGGCCTGATTTGCGCGCTGCATATATCTCTGCGTACAATGGTGTGTATTCCGGCGGATTGATTCGACCGCCTTGTAGGAGGGCTTGCCAAATATGGATTTGCTGGCACCGGGGGAAAACTTCGCCCAAATTAAGGTCATTGGCGTGGGTGGGGGCGGCGGTAACGCTGTCAACCGCATGGTCAGTGAGGGTCTGGGGGGTGTGGAGTTCATTTCGGTGAACACCGACAACCAGGCTCTGATGCTGTCGAAGGCTAAGACTCGCGTGCGGATTGGCGACAAGCTGACGCGCGGGTTGGGGGCGGGCGGCAATCCGGAAATTGGCCGGAAGGCGGCTGAAGAAAGCGCGGATGAACTGTACGAGGTCATTCGCGGCGCGGATATGGTGTTCATCGCCAGCGGGATGGGCGGCGGAACCGGAACCGGGGCTTCCCCGGTCATTGCCCAGATCGCCAAAGAGCTTGGCTCGCTGACTATTGGCGTGGTCACGCGGCCGTTCAGCTTTGAAGGTTCGCGCCGGATGCAGTCGGCTGAGGCGGGCATCGAGGCCCTGAAGGGCCAGGTCGATACGCTGATTGTGATCCCGAACGACCGTCTGCTCCAGATCGCTGACAAGCGGGCGAGCCTCCAGCAGGCGTTCTCGCTGGCCGACGATGTGCTGCGTCAGGGTATCCAGGGCATTTCGGAACTCATCACGGTTCCGGCGCTCATCAACCTGGACTTCGCCGATGTCCGCACGATCATGTCCGAGGGCGGCGCTGCGTTGATGGCGGTTGGCCGCGCCAATGGCGATGACCGCGCCCGCAAAGCGGCCGAGATGGCGATCAGCAGCGGGTTGCTGGACGTGACCATCGACGGCGCACGGGGCATCCTGTTCAACATCACCGGCGGCCCGAACCTCAGCCTGTTCGAGGTCAACGAAGCGGCCGCAATCATCAAGGAAAGCGCCCACGCAGAAGTCAACCTGATTTTCGGCGCCCAGATCGACGAGAACATGGGCGACGAACTGCGGATCACGGTCATCGCTACCGGGTTCGAGCAGAGCCGCGCCGCGCGGAAGATGGAAGCGCAGCTCGGCTCGCGTCCAACGGTTTCGGTGTCGCGCTCTGCGCCGCAGCAGCCGATGCCGCGCCCGGTCCAGCAGCAGCCTCCGCCACCCCAGGAACAGCAGTCGTACATGCCGCCCGCGCCCCAGCAGCGCCCGGCTCAGCCGCCGGAGACTCCGCCCGCGCGGGTCTACGAAGAAGACGACATCGATATTCCAACGTTCCTGCGGAAGCGGAAGTAAGCGCGTCTCCGTATTCGGAAGTCCTTCAAGCGGGCGGCCTCTCGACAGGCCGCCCGTTTTGTTTACGGAGGTAGACGGTTGCTCCAGCCAGAGCCAGCAGAAAGACCAGCAGTCCCGTGGTCAGGCCGGGCGGTTCAAAGCGCAGGGTGTAGACATGTTCTCCGGGCAGCATGGGAACGGCGATGAAGCCTTTCGGTTCGTTACCGTCATAGAAGGTCTGGGTGGTAGCGGCCTGGACGGGGACTCCATCGACGGCCACGCGCCAGCCGGGGAAATGGGTTTCCTGCATGACGAGCATCTGCGGGTCGCCCTGGGCGGCCGCGGCCTGGATGCGGATGGTGTCCTGGCGATGCTCGACCGCTAGGGCGGGGGTGACATCGCTCGGCGTGATGGTGTGGGGAGACTCGATCAAACGGCCGCGATCCACGACGAAGGCATAGGGCAGGGCCTGAGCCGTCTCGTAGAGGGCGGCGCTCAGTCCGCTGCCGCCCGCGCAGTCCACCGGGATGGGCGCGGCATCCAGTTCAATCTCCAGGCATTCCCGCAGGGTGAAGTTGAAGGTTTCGATGAAGGTCTGGGCGAGTCGATCCGAGGCTTCACCGTAGAGATCGGGATAAGCGAAGGCCCAGCGCGGGAGATCGAGGAGGTTTTTCTGATCGGTCAGGACGGGCAAGGTGCTGGGACGCCAGCCTTCATTGAGCGCCCAATTCCGCACCTGATTCATGTAGGCATCGAAGGCCAGCGGCGAGAATGGCTCGGCCAGAGCGGGGAAGGGGCTGGTGGTATCCAACTGGTGGAGAGACTGGTAGACCGGGTTGAAGCTGAAGGCAGCGGCCTCGAAGTAGAGGACTTTGTTATTGACCTGGAGGATGTCGAGCAGACCGGCGCCGACGATGACCAGGACGACCAACCGGGACAGCCGCATGGAGAGGGATTGGGCTGGGCGCGGCATGGTCAGCGGCCGTTGGAGGCGCTGGCGAAGCCATGTCCATAGGCTGCGGAGGAACTGGCTGAGGAACAACCAGGCGGTATCGAGGAGGCAGGCCAGCAGGATCAGCGCGGCCAGAGCGCCAACGGCTTCTTCCAGGCTGTGGAAGACCCGGCCTTCGAGGGCGGCTCGCCAGTCCCGGCTGCTCAAAGCGAGGGCCTGCCGGGCAAAGTCATCGCCGAAGCTGAAGGCCAGCAGGTACAGCCAGACGGGCAGGATGAGCAGGCCAGCTCGAACCAGGCGGCGGGAATCGCGACCGTAGGCACCTGCGCAAGCAGGCTTGCAGCGATGATCAGCGTGATCAGCCCGATTCCACCCAGATACAGGGTCAAGGGACAGCG
>JAEUQZ010000240.1:5420-7748 GCA_016788965.1 Anaerolineae bacterium
GCTCGCCAGAAGAGATCGAGGCCGATGCCGGCCAGCACGACCCACCACAGGGCGGCGAAGGCCAGCGCCCGACCGACGAAACGGAACTCGCCGAGCAGGGGGATGTTGGTATAGAGCCAGGGGACGACCGAAGTGGTTCCGGCTCCCCAGACCATCATGAGCGGGGCGAGGATGAGGGCGGCCAGCGCAGCCGCACCCCGCCCGTTGTTCCGGAAGGTCTCCAGGGTGGGGCGGGAGAGCAGCGCCCCAGCCAGTCCCAGGCCGATCATGAGGAAGGCGGCCGGGCCGATGTAGGCGTAGTCCACCGAACCGATCATGCCGGAATAGTCTGGGGTTTGCAGGCTGTACCAGTGTTCCCAGGGGTAGAGCAGGTTGACGGCGGCCTGCGTCACGCTGTAGTCGCGCTGGAGCGAGCCGTCCATCTCGAAGGCCTGGAGTTGGTGGGTCACGTAGTCGCGGGTTTCCCAGATGGGGAAGAACTGAAGGGCGGAGAACCCGAAGGCGAAAACTCCGGCCAGGAGCGCCCGTTTCAAACGGTCGCGGCGAAGGCTCCAGCGGCCGCCGTGACGAGGGAAAACGAGCAGGGCGACGATCACCGCGCCGCTGAGGGCGGTGTGGAGGGCGTAGTAGATGTTGCCGCTATAGAAGAGCAGGGCGAAGCTAAGTCCAGCCGCGATGGGGGCGAAGCGGTTGGAACCGCGAAGAGTCCACCAGAGGCAGGCGATGACCAGGGGCGGCCAGGCGAGGCTGGCGGCCAACTGGAAGTGTCCCCCCGCGAACTTGGCGATGAGGCTGCCGTTCATCAGGTAGAGGGCGGCGCAGGTGACGCGGGCGAGCGCCCCGAAGCCGAAGGCGAGTCCGAGCGCCCACATGCTGTAGCCGGCGATGAGCAGGGTGAGGATGGTCGCGAGTTTGCTGCCCTGGACGCCGCCCAGGAGGATGACGGGCAGGCTGAGGACGGGGTTGAAGAGGTAGTTGAAGCCGTTGTTGATCTGGGGGACGCCAGTGTTCAGATAGGGATTCCAGGTGGGAATCTGGCTGAAGGAGTCGAGGCCGATCTTAACGGGGAGGAGAGTCCCGACGAGGCGTTCATGTTCGAGGGCGGCCTGCTTGACGGTGGGGTCAAGCCAGATGTTGGCGAGTTCAGCGACGTTGGTGGGGGGCGGGGACTTGACGCGATCCACGGCGAAGGTCCCGACGAAGAGCAGGGCGATCCCGGTGATGAAGGCGAGTTCAAAGAGGTAGGCGCGGCGGAAGGTGGGCATTGGAGGGGTCAGGAGTTTGTAGTTGATAGTTTATAGTTGATAGAGAAAGCTGATATCTATTAGCTATCAGCTTATAGCCATACAAGGAAAAGCCCAAGTTGTCGCAGATGTCGTCAGTGTCGGAGAAGACGAATTGTCCGAAATGTCGTCCAAGTCGTCCATGCCGGACGGACAAATTGGCACAAATGGCAGCAATGGCAAAATGGCAATTTTCGGCAAAGTTCTTACATGCAAGGCGGCAATTCGTCGGGATCAATCAGATTCTTGAGAATGATAAGAATGAGAATCGGTTGGGATTCTCATTTGCGCTGCCGTCCTGGTATGCATCATGCCCCTACGCGATCCGTCGTGAGTCCTTTGTTGCACAAATTTCGGCAATTTCGGCAATTGCAAAATGGCAATCGGCGGCAAACTCCTTACATGCAAGGTGGTGATTGCTCCGAAATGTTGCAAAAGTTGCGAAAATTGAAAATGTTGCAGTTGCAACTCGGTGATTCTTGCAACATCCGACAGGTTGGTAAGGTGCGGCGGGGTAGACCGTGGCAGGATGGATCCTGCCTTTACGGAAAATCCCCGCTTTTTTCCACTATAGCACGAAATCGGATGGTTAGGGTGACATTTTGTCTACTCTTGGGGCATAAGATCGGGGGGAAGAAGATTTAACAGCAAAGTCCCTATGAATTAGCAGCACACCCAACGACGGAAATTCCAATTCAAGTTGAACCGCCAAGACGCCAAGAACGCCAAGATCATACGGAGAATGTGGGGAAAATTCCACCACAGAGGCACAGAGGAATACGGAGGGTGTGGGGTATTTTCAGAGCAGACGCAAAGAACTCAGAGGAATAGGGAGGGTGTGGGGAGTTTTCAGAGCAGCTACCCATGTGGGAAAACGACACCACGAAGGGATGAAAACAGGCGGTAGAGTCGGCGGGGAGACGCCGGGGGACGAAATCCCGGACGCGCCCCTAAAGGGACTTCTTTTGGTCGCCGTTGCACGTCCCTACGAAGGCGGCCTGTTTGGATGGTGAATCGGCTATTTTCAAGGGAGCTAGACATGAAA
>JAEUQZ010000241.1 GCA_016788965.1 Anaerolineae bacterium
TACCAGCGACAACAGCGATGGGCAGTGGGATGCTGCCCAAGAGCAGTGGAAAATCAGCATTGGGCGGCGCGAAGACAGCGACATCTGCCTGAGAAACGATACGTTCATTTCGCGGCAGCACGCCTACATCTGCTGGGAGAATGGGCACTGGTGGTTGCAGGATTGTAACAGCACCAACGGCACGTTTCTGGAAGACTCGGAGGCGGATGCGCGGGTGCGTGGTACGATTCCGCTGGTTTCCGGCCAGCTTTTCCGCGTCGGACATACCTGGATGCGGATAGAAGATTCAAGTGGGTAAGCCATGCCGTACATCAGCCTGAAGGACATTCTGATCAACGCGCGGCAGGAATCGGTGCAGATGCGGCATCATTACCTGGGCGTGGAGCATCTCTTCATCGCGATGCTGCAAATCCAGGGCGGGCTGGCGAGCAGCATTCTGGAAGACTTCGGACTGTCGGCTGATTATGTGATCGATGCGATTCGACGCAAGACGGACAAGGGCACTGCCCAACGTCTGTGGGCGGGGTTCCCGTATACACCGCGCGTGGATGTGGTGATGGATATCGCCAACGATCTGGCGCTGGACAGCGGCGAAGAAATCACGGAACGAGAACTCTTCGAGGCGATTCTCGTCGAAGGGGACAGCCTGGCAATCCGCGTGCTGAGCCGATTGGGGGTCGATCTGGAGAAGCTGCACGAAGCAGCCCAAACCTACACACCCAACCGGGATCCGCATCCGCCTGACATTCATGTCAACTTCAGTGAGCGTTTCGGGCGCAGTCAAGCCATTCAGAGCGAGCATCTTTTCCTGCTGCGGCGGATGTTTTCCAATTCCAGCGGTATACGGATCGAGCAGCAGCTCACCGGTTTCAGTGGGGCGGTCGTGCTGGTAGTGACGCCGATTCAGGCGGATGGGCGCGAGGATGCGCCGGTGGTGGTGAAGATCGATCAAGCCGATATGATCCAGGACGAGGTGCAGCGGTTCGACGCGCATGTCCGCAGCGCCCTGCCCTTGCAGACGGCGCGGATCGAAGAACCGCCGACGATGCCGGAATCGTTCGATCTGGCAGGGCTGAAATACACGCTGGTCGCCAACACGGGCAGCATCCCACAAGACCTGCGGCAGCATGTTCAAGCGAACGGGATTGGCCCCATCGCAAAGCTGCTCCGCAAGGATCTGTTCGAGCCGTTTCGGAAGACCTGGTGGGCACAGCGGCGTTCGTTCCGGTTCCAGGCATGGCAGGAATACGATCTGCTGCTCCCTCCCCTGCTGGTGCTGGACCTGCCCGTCGATCATGAACCGCTGGATACGGCGCATACCCTGAAGACGCCGATCAACCGGGTGAAGCTCAAAGCCCGGATGCAATCGATGGAATTCGGCGATACGGTCATCCTGGAAAACTTCACCGTGCAACGGGTGGATCGCCAGCACAATCTGCTGAAGCTGGCGGCAGGATACGGCAGCGAGGCGGATAAGAAGGCTTACAAAGTCGAAGTACGGGGGGTGAATCGACTGGCGCGGACGTTCTACCGGGGCGAGGCGCTGGATCGGTTCGTCGGCTCGGTGTGGAAAACACGGCAGGATGTTCTGCTGGAAGCACTGAACAATCTGGAAGCGCACTTTTCCCCGCAAGCCGCGACCATCCGTGTCGGGGAGATGGAGATCCCTAATCCGCTGCTTCGCTACGAGGAACTGCTCGACCGGCACGTGAACGGATCGATGAGCAAGATTCACGGTGATCTGCACCTGGGGAATATTCTGGTTGGGCCGAATGACAGCGTGTGGCTGATCGATTTCGGACATACGCGCGACGGGCATACGCTGTGTGACTGGGCCAATCTGACGGTCAGCATCCTGGGCGACGGGGTGATGCCGAGTCTGGGACACTCCTGGGATGAGGCTGCCCTCGTCATCCAGGCGATGGCGGCGATGGATGGGCATATCCCGATGCCCAACAGCAGTCAGCAGCGGGTCAATGAGGCGATTCAGGTCATTGGCGCGATGAAGGAAATCGTGCAAGAGTGCCTAACCGCACCGGGCGAATGGCAAGAATACTGGGTGGCGCTGGCGCTGTGCGCCCTGCGGGCAACGACCTGGAAGGCCATGTCCCTGGGCGGGCGGCGGTTGATGTTCCTGCTGTCGGGACTGTCGATCCTGGAGATCACGCGGCATCTGGCGGGCGGCGGTGGAGAGACTCCATCGCCGGATCAGGCCGACCTCACCGACCGGCTGCCGATACGGGTCAGCCGGTCTGAGCAAGAGGGTGAGGATTCGTAGGTACTGAGCCAGTATTACAGGTTAGAAACGATGGCCTGAGTCATTTCGGTGGTGCTGATAAAGCTGGCGCCGCGGGCTACGATGTCGGCGGTACGCGCCCCGGAATTGAGGGCGGCATCTACGGCATCCTCGACAGTTTTGGCTTCGGCTTCGAGGCCGAGGCTGTAACGCAGCAGCAGCGCGGCGCTGAGGATCGTACCAATGGGATTGGCCTTGCCCTGCCCGGCGATATCGGGTGCGGAGCCGTGGATCGGCTCGTAGAGGCCGAAGGTCGCCGATCCGAGCGAGGCTGAAGGCAGCATCCCCAATGACCCCGCCAACACTGAAGTCTCATCACTGAGGATGTCGCCGAACATGTTACTGGCGACGAGCACGTCGAAGCTGGCCGGGCGCGTCACCAGATACATGGTGCAGGCATCCACCAGGACGTGATCGAGTTCCACGTCAGGATAATCCTCATGCACCTTGACGACAGTACGCCGCCAGAGGCGCATCGAGGCCATCACGTTGGCTTTATCGACGGAGGTCAGCTTCTTGCGGCGTCCCTGGGCGGCGCGGAAGGCAACCTGAGCGACGCGCTCAACTTCCGGCACGGTATAGAGTTCGGTGTCGTAGGCAGTGTCGCCGTCACCCTGTTCCTGACGCGGGCCGAAGTAAATGCCGCCGGTGAGTTCACGGACGAAGAGCAGATCGACTCCTTCGAGCAGTTCAGGGCGAAGGGGAGTATGCTGCGCCAGCGCGGGATAGGCCTTCACGGGACGCAGATTGGCGAACAGGTCAAAATGCTTGCGTACTTTGAGCAAGCCCTGTTCGGGACGCACAGGCGCAGTGGGGTCTGACCATTTGGGGCCACCGACGGCTCCAAGCAGGATGGCATCGGCGGCTTCGCAGGCGCGAATGGTCGAGTCCGGGCAGGGGTCGCCAAACTGATCGATGGCGATGCCGCCCATCGGGGCTTCGTTGAATATGAAGTCGTGGCCGTACTTCGCGGCGATCTTCTGCAGAACGATGATGGCCTGCGAGGTGACTTCCGGGCCGATGCCATCCCCGGACAGCACCGCGATGGTTGCTTTCATGCGTTAACTCCACTCCTGATGATTCGAGAAGGCCGCTAATTCTGTGCAGTAGAAGCACTGACAGGCGCGACAGCGGCTTCGTCGTGCGCCAGGGCAAGACCATATTCCACGCTGTCCACCAGGGCAAGCCAACTGGCCTGGATGATATTGGTTCCGGCGCCCACGGTACTCCAGCGGCGTTTGCCGTTCTGGGTATCGATCAGCACGCGGGTGGACGCCGCCGTTCCGTTGTTGCTGTCGGGAATACGCACCTTGTAGTCGGCCAACTGGAACTCGGCCAACTGCGGGTAACGCGGCAGCAGCGCTTTGCGTAAGGCCAGGTCGAGCGCGTTGACGGGGCCGTTGCCGTCGGCAGCGGTGTGTACGATGTCGCCGTCGATGTCGATCTTGAGCATGGCCTGGGAGAGAGTGTGACCCGCACGTTCGGCGACGATGATGGTGAAATCGACGAGCGTGAAGATGGGACGGTAGCCGGGCTTGGCGCGGTGCAGACGGATGGCGACTGACGCTTCCGCGCCTTCAAAGACGAAGCCTTCGTTTTCAAGGTGCTTGATTTCGTCGAGGACGGTCAGGGCTTCATTGCGGGAGACATTCAGGCCGAACTCTTCGGCCTTGCTGAGCAGGTTGCCCTGCCCCGACAGATCGGAGACCAGGACGCGCATCTCGTTGCCGACCTGTTCGGGATCGATGTGCTGGTAGCTGTGGACATTGCGGCGCATGGCGGCGACATGGATGCCGCCTTTGTGGGCGAAGGCACTCTTGCCGACATAGGCCAGATGGTTGTCGGGGGCAAGGTTGGCAATCTCAGCGACGGTGCGGGACAGGTTCACCAGTTGGCGCAGATTGACTGGATCGGGCAGGCAGCGAATCCCCATCTTGAGTTCCAGATCAGGAATAATGCTGCACAGGTTGGCGTTGCCGCAGCGTTCACCGTAGCCGTTGATCGTGCCCTGAATCTGCACCGCGCCGGCCTGTACCGCCGCGAGGGTATTGGCGACGGCGAGTTCTCCGTCGTTGTGGGTATGGATGCCAACGGCAACGTTCGGGAAGGTCTGGCGCACGAGTTCGACGAAGCGGGTGACTTCCCAGGGCATGGAGCCGCCGTTGGTGTCGCAGAGGACGACGGCATCCGCCCCGCCCTGCACGGCGGCTTCGATGGTTTCCAGGGCATACTCCAGGTCGAGCTTGATGCCATCGAAGAAGTGTTCGGCGTCGTAGATGACTTCTTTGCCGAGGGACTTGAGGTAGGCCAGACTCTCGCGGATCATGCGGAGGTTTTCTTCCGGCGTGGTTTGCAGCACCTCGGTGACGTGGAGCATGGAGGTTTTGCCGACGACTGTGACCACCGGGGTGTGCGCCTCGACGAGCGCGACGATGTTGGGATCACCGATTGGATCGCTCTGCTTGCGGCAGGTGGAACCGAAGGCGGCGATGCGGGCGTGCTTCAAGTCCAGGCCGCGAACGTCATCGAAGTAGGCGGCATCTTTGGGATTGGAACCCGGCCAACCGCCCTCGATATAGGCCACGCCGAAGGCATCCAGCAGGCGGGTAATCTTGAGCTTGTCGGCAACAGACAACGAAATTCCTTCGCGCTGTGTGCCATCACGCAGCGTGGTATCGTAGATCGCGATTGTCATGGCGGACAGTCCTTTCGAAATCAGGCGGTGGTCATCACACGCCCTGGGTTAGCCGCTTCATAGCGCCCGATGTGTTCATCCAGGCTCACCAGGAACCCCAACTGATCCACACCGTTCAGCAAGCAGTAACGAGAGAACGGATCAACCGGGAAGGATACAGCGCGTCCATCCGGCAGCGTGACGGTCTGCGACTCCAGATCGACGGTGATCTGCGAAGACGGGTCTTCCTGCGACAAACTAATCAACTGATGATGGGTGTCGGCATCGACGACGACGGGCAGGAGGCCGTTCTTGAGCGCGTTGTTACGGAAAATGTCGGCAAAATAGGTGCTGATGACGGCTTTGAAGCCCGCGCCCAAGAGCGCCCAGGGGGCATGTTCGCGGGAACTGCCGCAGCCGAAGTTATGACCGCCGATGAGGACAGCCGCGCCCTGATGCTGGGGCTGGTTGAGCGGAAATTCCGGCTTGGGAGAGCCATCGGCTTCGTAACGCCAATCGGAGAAGCAGGCGCTCCCCAGACCGTTCTTGTCGGTGACTTTCAGGTAGCGGGCGGGAATGATCTGGTCGGTGTCGATGTCGTTGATCGGCAGCGCGACCATGCGCCCGGAGAATTTCTGGATCGGTTCCATCTGATGTGTATTCCTCAGTTCCGGTACTACTCAGTTCGTCAGTTCGCGCGGGTCGGTAATGACGCCGTTGATGGCGGTGGCAGTGGCCGTCAGCGGGCTGGCGAGGAAGGTGCGACCGCCCTTGCCCTGACGCCCTTCAAAGTTGCGGTTGCTGGTGCTGACGGCATACTGGCCGGGTTGAAGCTGGTCGCCGTTCATGGCGATGCACATCGAGCAGCCAGCCTCGCGCCATTCGGCGCCAGCTTCACGGAACACTTTGTCCAGCCCTTCGGCTTCGGCCTGGGCCTTGACCTGCTGGGAGCCGGGCACGACCATCATGCGGACATTGGCCGCGACTTTGCGCCCTTTGATGAGACGAGCGGCTTCACGCAGGTCGGAGATGCGCGAGTTGGTGCAGCTCCCGACGAAGACGACATCCACAGGCTTGCCGAGGAGCTGCTGGCCCGGTTGTAAGGCCATATACCTGAGGGCTTTGTCGAGGGCCATCTTCTGGCTGGCGTCGGTGAGTTTGTCCGGGTCGGGCACATGGGCGGTGATGGGCATCCCCATGCCGGGGTTGGTTCCGTAGGTAATCATGGGAACGAGTTCATCGGCGTTGAGCGTGACCTCAGCATCGAATTTCGCGCCGTCATCCGAGGGAAGCTGTCGCCAACCCTCGACGGCGCGATCCCAGGCTTCGCCTTTGGGGGCATAGGGACGGCCAGCGATGTACTGGAAGGTGGTGTCATCCGGGGCGACCATGCCCGCGCGGGCGCCGCCTTCGATGGACATGTTGCAAATGGTCATGCGGCCTTCCATGGTCAGGCTGCGGATGGCTTCGCCCATGTATTCCACGACGTAGCCGGTTCCACCGCCGACGCCGATCTTGGCGATGATCGCCAGGATGATGTCTTT
This sequence comes from Anaerolineae bacterium, assembly GCA_016788965.1. GTDB lineage: Bacteria > Chloroflexota > Anaerolineae > Aggregatilineales > Phototrophicaceae > CFX2. The sequence goes on from JAEUQZ010000241.1 coordinate 6,515, forward strand.
GGCCGAGACGCCACTGCTCAGGCGGCCGTCCACCTTGATCGCCATCGTCTTCGGGCTGCTTTGCAGCAGGCATTGGGTCGCCAGTACATGAGCGACTTCACTGGTTCCGATGCCGAAGGCGAGCGCGCCGAACGCGCCGTGGGTGCTGGTGTGGCTGTCACCGCAGACAATGGTCATGCCCGGCTGGGTGAAGCCCTGTTCGGGGCCAATAACATGGACAATACCCTGGTTGGAGGTCCCCAGATCGTAGAGCGGGATGCCGAAATCGGCGCAGTTCTTCCGCATGACATCCAGTTGGGCAGCGGCCATCGTATCCGTCACGGGGATGATGCCGAGGGCATTGCGCGGCGTAGTGGGTGTGCTGTGATCCATAGTGGCGAGGGTGCGGTCGGGACGGCGCACCTTCAAGCCCTCCTGCCGAAGCTGGGCAAAGGCCTGCGGTGAGGTGACTTCATGCACCAGATGGAGGTCGATATAGAGTACGGCAGGGGTATCCGGGGTCTGTGGACGCACCAGGTGATTCTGCCAGACCTTCTCAAACAAAGTACGTGGGGTCGTGGTGTTTACACTCATGCTGACTCAATCTCACACTCAGTTGAATTCAGGACAACAAACAGCTAAACGGATCGCCCGCTGATGAGCGGGTGATGACGCTGATCAAGAGCGCGGCTATTTCTCCGCGTGCTGCACAGAAACGGTCGAAACTTCGCCTTCGGGTTTCTGACCCGCCAGCCCCATGACCGCGACCATGCGGTTCACGGCAGCGAGGTAGGCTTTTACGGAAGCCACGACAATATCGCTGTCCGCGCCATAGCCGCCGAATGAACGCTTCTCATCTTCGGCCGGCGAGATACGCACCGTGACTTCGCCGAGGGCGTCGATGCCTTCGGTGACGCTGTGAACGCTGTATTCGATGAGCGTATTGGGCGCTTTAACGATGGCGTCAATGGCCTTGTAGCTGGCGTCCACCGGGCCACGTCCGACGGCGGCGTGGACGAATTCCTCGCCCGCGATGCTCCGCATCTTGACGGTGGCGGTGGGCATGCCCATTGTACCGCAGCTTACCTGGATGTCCGCCAGACTGAATAACTCCTCCGGGCCGTGGAACTCGTCGGCGATCAGAGCTTCGAGGTCAGCATCGGTGACGGTCTTCTTGGCGTCGGCCAATTCCTTGAAGCGCATGAAGACCTGATTGAGGGCATCG
>JAEUQZ010000242.1 GCA_016788965.1 Anaerolineae bacterium
CGCTTCGGTGTATTCGCCCTCGACGACATCCTCGCCGGATTTCTTCTGCTGCTGTTGAGCGCCCGGTTCTTCCGCGCCTGGCTGCTGGTACATGCTGCCGCCGAGCGTCTGCACCTGGGTGTTCAGCGCGTCCGTTGCCGCGCGGATGTGTTCCAGGTCGCCGCTTTCGACCGCCTTTTTCACGGCGTCGATCTTTTCCTGAGTCTGCTTCTTGGCATCTTCCGGCAGCTTGTCGGCGAAGTCGCGCAGCACCTTCTCCGCCGAGAAGACGGCGCTATCGGCGTTGTTCTTGACCTCGGCCTGTTCCTTGCGCTTACGGTCATCGGCCGCGTGGGCTTCGGCGTCCTTCACCATGCGCTGGATTTCGCTCTCGTTCAGGCCGCTGCTGGCGGTGATGGTGATCTTCTGAGCGCGGCCCGTGGCCTTGTCGGTGGCGCTGACGTTCAGGATGCCGTTGGCGTCGATGTCGAAGGTTACTTCGACCTGCGGGATGCCGCGCGGTGACGGCGGGATGCCATCCAGGATGAAGCGGCCCAGCGACTTGTTGTCGCCCGCCATCGGACGTTCGCCCTGCACGACGTGGATTTCCACCTGCGTCTGACCGTCCGCTGCTGTCGAGAACACCTGGCTTTTCTTGGTTGGGATGGTCGTGTTGCGCTCGATCAGCGGGGTCGCCACGCCGCCCAGCGTTTCCACGCCCAGCGTCAACGGCGTCACGTCCAGCAGCAGGATATCCTTGACCTCGCCGCCCAGCACACCGGCCTGGATCGCCGCGCCCAGCGCCACCACCTCATCGGGGTTGACACCCTTGCTCGGTTCCTTGCCGAAGAAGCTGCGGACAGCTTCCTGCACAGCGGGCATACGAGTCATGCCGCCGACCAGAATGACGGTGTTCACTTCACGCGCCGTGATGCCCGCATCCTTCAAGGCCTGTTCGCACGGGCTGATCGAGCGGCGCACCAACTGCTCGGTCATGCTTTCCATCTTGGCGCGGGTCAGCGTGATGTGCAGGTGCTTCGGGCCGCCCGCATCTGCGGTGATGAAGGGCAGGTTGATCTCGGTCGAGAGCGTGCTGGACAGTTCGATCTTGGCGCGTTCGGCGGCTTCCTTCAGGCGTTGCAGCGCCTGCCGATCCTGCCGCAGATCGATGCCCTGTTCCTTGCGGAACTCGTTGGCGAGCCAGTCGATGATGGCTTCATCGAAGTTGTCGCCGCCCAGGTAGGTATCGCCATTGGTGCTGCGAACCTCGAACACGCCGTCGCCGACTTCCAGGATCGAGATGTCGAACGTGCCGCCGCCCAGGTCATAGACGGCGATGATTTCGTTCTTCTTCTCGCCCAGGCCATAGGCCAGACTGGAGGCCGTCGGCTCGTTGATGATTCGCATCACTTCCAACCCGGCGATGCGTCCGGCGTCTTTGGTGGCGGTGCGCTGCGCGTCGTTGAAGTAGGCCGGCACAGTGATGACCGCCCGGTCTACGGGTTCGCCCAGATAGGCTTCCGCGTCCGCCTTGATCTTCTGCAGGATCATGGCGGAAATTTCCGGCGGGCTGTATTCCTTGCCGCCCATATGCACACGGATATCGCCGTTGGGCGCGGCGCTCACCTTGTACGGAATGCGCTTGGTGGTTTCCTGCACCTGCGGATCGCTGTGCTTGCGACCCATGAAGCGCTTGACCGAGAAGATGGTGTTCTCCGGGTTGACGACCGCCTGGTTGCGGGCCACCTTGCCGACCAGCCGCTCGCCGGTCTTCGGATTGGTGGCGACGACCGACGGAATCAGGTTGCTGCCCTCGGATGAGGGGATCACGACTGGCTGGCCGCCTTCCATAACCGCGACAACCGAGTTTGTCGTTCCCAGGTCGATGCCGATGATACGTCCCATAGTCTGTTTGATGCTCCTCTGTGTGTGGTTTCAGCCAGTCCAGTCTGGCGGACAAGCCGGGCAGGGGACTGCGCCGGCGGAGTGATTACTTGGCGATCTTGACCAGCGCGGGCCGCAGGATGCGCTCCCCGCGCGCGTAGCCTTTTTGCAGCGTCTCGATGACGTGGCCGCTTTCGACCGTCTCGCTGTCTTCCATGACCACCGCTTCATGCTGCGAGGGATCGAACGGCTGCCCGGCGGGGTCGAGGATGGCGACGCCCTTTTCTTCCAGGAGGCGCAGGAACTTGCGCTGAATGCCACCCACGCCGTTCAGCCAGGGATGCTCTTTCCACTCAGCCGGGATGTTCGCCATCGCCCGCTCGAAGTCGTCGATGATCGGCAGCAGCGCCATCAGACTCTCGACGGCAGCCGCATCGCGCAGATCCTTCATCTGGTTATCGACGCGCTTCTTGTAGTTGGCGAAGTCCGCGCGTTCGCGCAGCCAGCCTTCCTTGTATTCCAGGGCTTCCTTCCGCGCCGCTTCCAGCGCCACAGTCGCCGCATCCGCCGCCTGCACAGGCCCTGCGCCTGTTTCCGGCAGATCGCTCGGCGGGGTGGTCTCCTCGGCGACCGGACTCGTCTCCTCTGCGCTCACGTTCCCTCATTCCTCTCTCAGGCAGGATCAAAGATCGGCTCTGTCATGAACAGCACCTTTACAGTACGGGTAATTCTATCAGAATCGCGTTAACGGCCTGATGATAGCTGTATGAGTCTGTGGGGTAGAGACGTGATCGCCCGATTACCCCTTATCCTCATCCGACGGCTCGGCCTCTGGCTTGGGGTTCTCGTAGATGGTTTCCAGCGCATCGGTCATCAGGCCGGACATGTAGCGCACCGCGCTGATGGCCCGCCCGTAATTGAGGGCAATCGGCCCCAACACGCCGATAGCGCCGCTGGCCTGGCCGGGGATACCATAGCGGCTCAGCACCATGCTCAGGTGCTTGAGTTCTTCCCAGCGCCCTTCGCCGCCGATGACTACCTCGACATGCCGGGACATCGGCGTCAGCAGTTCGTTCAGGATCATGTTCAGGAAGGCTCGTTCCTCGAAGACGCGCACGACCTTCTGGGCTTCCTGCCCGCTGCCGAACGCGCTGATGATCTCGCTCAGCCCCTCGCGGTAGATCAACCGCACCTGATTCGAGTCGGCTCGTTCCATCAGATCGGCGGCCAGGTCGGCCACTTCCCGATCCAGCAGTTGAAGCTGCACGCTCTTCATCCGCACTTCGTCGGCGTTCAGGTTCAGGCACAGGGTATTGATCCGCGAGGCCACTTCGCTGAGCTGCGGCTGCGGGATCGGATCGTTCAGCGTGAGCATCTGTTGATGCACCGCGCCGCCGTGCAGCACCAGCACCATCAGCACCAGCCGCCCCTGGATCGAGATCAGTTCGATGTGCTTGAAGCGGCTCGTCTCGGCAATCGGGGGAGTCACCAGCGCCGCCGAGCTGACCGTCCGCGACAGGATCGTCGCCGCCCGCCGCATCCACTGTTCCGTCGCCAGCGGCGAGTCCTGGAACTTCTCGGCGATGCGGGTCTGCTCCGCCGCGCTCAGATCATCCCGGTCGATGAGCCGCTTGACGAAGTAGCGGAAGCCGTTTTCGGTTGGGATGCGCCCAGCCGAGGTGTGCGGCGCGGCGATATAGCCGAGTTCTTCCAGCACCGCCATTTCGTTGCGGATCGTCGCTGAACTGACGCTGATGCCGGTCCCGTCGGCCAGGTTCTTGGAACTGACCGGCTCCGGCGTGCGCGTGTAGGTGCGGATGATGAGCGAGAGGATTTCTTCCTGGCGGCGGGTAAGTTCTGGGAGGTGCGCGTCGTCTGAAGACATAGAGTAAACCACAAAAACGTGACTGTCACGCGGGATGTCTGCTTGTCACTGTCCTATCCGTATGATAACATGCCCCGTAGAGTCACGTCAAAGCTGTATGAGGAGTGAGGATCATCCATGGGTGCCAAGACGTTTGAAGTCACCGAAGCCAACTTCGAGACCGAAGTTCTCAAGTCCAGCGAACCGGTTCTGGTCGATTTCTGGGCGGAGTGGTGTGGCCCCTGCCGGATGATCGCGCCGCTGGTCGATCAGATCGCCGAAGAATACGCCGGCAAGATTCGCGTTGGCAAGCTGGATGCCGATGTCAACCAGCAGGTCTTGAGCAACTACAACATCATGGGCATCCCCACCCTGATCCTCTTCAAGGGGGGCAAGCCCGTCGAGCGCATCACCGGCTACCAGCCCAAGGACAAGATCACCGCCAAGCTGGTCCCGCACCTGAGCTAACCCGGCTTCCTGTCAGTTGAACGTCAAGGGCCTCCATCGCGGAGGCCCTTTTTGCTTGCCTTCGCTGTCAATCCGCCGCCGCTTCCCGGAACCGCGCCCAGAGACAGTTTCTTCCATGCAATGGACTTTGCCAGGAACCTTCCCTTGAATATGTGCGAGTTATTCAGCGGCTTGGCCCGCAGCAGCGCCTCCCTATGTTGTCTCCAATTATGTTCAGGCTGCCATCAGCCTTTGGTGCGTTTTTCAAGCCATTCCAGAAGTTCGCGAATGCTGGCTGTGGCGAGGGCTATGCTTGAATCGGCCGCGCCATAATACAAGCGTATTGTGTCGCCGTCAGGGTCGAGGGTATAGCCACATGGAAAGACGACATATCCGACATCACCGACCTGCTCGCAGACTTCCTCGGGACCAAAAACCCATTCATCGCCGCGTTTCAGACAGTGTGTGGGATCATTCAGGTCAAACAGGGCCAATCCCAATCGGTATAGAGACCCCGCGGCCGTTTGCCGCACGCCATGATAGATCACTAACCAACCCTGAGGAGTCTTGATAGGGGGAGGCGAGAGTCCAATCTTGGTCGCATCCCACCACGCTCCCCATCGTGCTTCCATCATGATCTTATGGCTGCCCCAATGCCGGAGGTCGGGCGAATAAGAAATCCACATATGCGCGCGAGGCCCGCTCACCGGTCGATGGATCAGCGCCCACTGACCATCAATACGATGGGGCAGCAGCGCTGCATCCTTGTCTTCCGGCGGCATGATGACCCCATAGCGTTCAAACTGGCGAAAATCATCTGTGAAGGCCAATGCTACGCCTGGCCCATGATACGTGAAGGCCGTATAAACAATGGCGTACTTGCCCATCTCAGGGACATAAGTGATGCGTGGGTCTTCAATGCCCCACAGTTCTTCAGCAAAATGATCGGGATCAGACAGCAGTGTGGGCACTGGATCAATCTTCCAGCCATCCACGCCATTTGCTGAGCGGGCGGCACACAGGTGCGAGTGTCCACGCCGGTCCTCAGCACGGCACAGCAGCAGTGTAGTATTATCCGCAAGCAAGACCGCACCAGGGTTAAACACACTGTGAACTGGATACGGCCAATCCGCTGCGGTCAGGATCGGATTGAGCTTATGGCGGTGAAAAAGCTCGGGATAGTGATTACTCATTAAGGTTGGATCTCCACAGATAAAGGGACACTTTCCGCCAATCGCAGTTCTAACCACCCCTGGAGGAAAGCTAAGGTCGATTCAGCACCCTGATTCTCATTCGGACGGTCGGGATGAAGGCCATCTCGACAGCCGCCGGTAGTCGGATCGTAGACCGCCATATTCAGGTCATTGCGCCCCAAGAACCACTCAAAGGCACTGCGTGCTTCGCGTATCCAGCGCTCATCACCAGTGCTGCGATAGGCTTCCAGACACGCGGAAATCATTGCTTGCGCCTCTACAGGCTGTTGATCAAAACGGGCGCGCTCACCATCACGCTGATAAAAACCGTTGGACCCAATAGGGACAAAATGTCCCCCATTGGCACGTTGCAAGTCGGCCAGCCACCGGAGCGACTCAAGCCCGACCTCGGTCATCGCGTTATTGGGAATCCATTGGCCGCTCATCAGCATGGCGTGGGGAAGAACCGCATTGCAATAGGTCAGTCCGTCTTCATACCAGAACCATCTATCAGAACGGGTTTTTTGATAGATCGTGAGTAATCGCACAGCCAATTCATCCCTGATTTGGTTCGCCATCCGGTCACCGGAAAAACGCCTCAGATACTCATGGATGCCGATGAGTGTGAAGGCCCAGGCACGGGGACTTGTGGTCTCAAGGATTGCAGGCAAAGCATCTTCAAAAATGGAACCCGCCAGACTCAGGAGAGATTGTGTGGGAGTATGGCCGATGACCGTGCCCAGTGCCCACAATGCACGACCGTGGCTGTCTTCCGATCCACGCGCTTCCAACCATTGGCGCTGGTAATCCATGAAGTTTCGGAAACGCTTTGTCTCCGTATTGAAGGCATACCAGACGAAAGCAAGATAGCGGGAAGCCAATTGCACTGCTTCAGGATTGCCCAGTTCCTCCAGGTAGGTACTCACGATCAGCGCGCGGGCGTTGTCGTCAATCGTGTATCCTTCACGATAGTTCGGCACCGTAAAACCGGCGTGCTGTAACATACCTGTCTGGTCTGTCATGCGGTGGAGATGGTCAAGTTTGAGTGGAGGCAGTTCACCGGGACGGCTGCCCAACGGCTTGATCCCATGACCAGAAACAGTGAAGTGTCGCCGTTCAGCACGCGCCCGCTCAAAACACTCCATATAGCGCTGTGCCACCTGCGGCCATATCATCGCCCGCCCGAACAGATAGGCCCGCTTACGCATAGCATGACGCCTGGATTCGTTTTCCAGCAGGTCAATCACCTGTTCAGCGAGAGCAGTCGGATCACGAAATGGGACCAACACACCTCGTTCTTCCGCAAGCATCTCTTCCGCGTACCAATAGGGAGTAGAAATGACCGCCTTGCCCGCGCCAAGCGTGTAGGCCAGCGTGCCGGACGTGATCTGCGACCGATCACGATATGGAGTGACATAAATGTCCGCCGCGCTGATGAACTCGATCAGTTCTTCCTGACTGACAAACCGATTATAGAAACTGACATGACCCTCTACACCCATGTCGCGGGCCAGCCACTGTAGAGACAGTCGATAGGTTTCGCCCTCTTGCTTCAAGACGTGCGGATGAGTCGCGCCAACGATCAGGTACATCGTGTTCGGAAATCGGGCAACAATGGCTGGCAGCGCGGCAATGACATCCTCGATCCCTTTGTTGGCCGAGAGCAAACCAAAACTGAGAAGAACCATTTTGCCTTCGACTCCAAACAAGTCTTTGTGAAAGCTGGGATCGACAAAAGGCACGTCCGGGATGCCATGCGGGATGAAGTCGATCTTCTCAGATGAGACTCCATAGACCTTCTGCAAGAACTCTATGCCTTGCTGACTCATGACCACAACGCGATCAGACAGGGCGGCAACCTCCTGTAAGACTCGTCGCTGGTTGGGGTCAGGTTCCTTCAAAATGGTATGCAGGGTGGTCACCAGGGGCATACGTAGTTCGCGCAGCAGCGCCAGGATGTGACTGCCAGCCACCCCACCGTAGATTCCATACTCGTGCTGCATCGAGACCAAATCCACGTTGTTGATGTTGAGGAAATCGGCAGCACGCCGGTACGAGCCGATATCGTTCTCGCTCAACTCAAAGCGGACGCGGGAGGGGTAGGCATAGCCTGCCTCGGTATCGTTGACTGGCAGGGCGATACAGGTTGCCGCCGGATACTCAGCAGCAATGGACTCGCACAAATCTGTTGTGAAGGTCGCAATCCCACACTGGCGCGGCAGATAGTTGCCAATGAACCCGATGCGGTTGATTACGGGATGAGTCCCGTTGTTACTTGTGGACAAGCTGTTTCTTTCTGGAGTCTCGTGGGCTGCGCTTAGGGGAGAA
>JAEUQZ010000243.1 GCA_016788965.1 Anaerolineae bacterium
CATCCCAGACCCAATCGGTGTGGCCTTCAAGCTGATGAACGATGCGGGCGGTGGCGACCTCCCAAATGATGACGGTGTTATCCCGCGAGGCGGAGGCGGCCAGGCGGCCATCGGGACTGAAGGCGGCGCTGATGGCGCGTTCGCCATGGCCGGTGAAGACGCGGCGCGTGCCGGGGCTGTAACCGGACTCGGCCAGGGTGCGGGTCATTTCCAGGCTGGTGCTATCGAGGCGGCTGGCTTCCAGCGCCAGGAGGATGGCGAGGTCGGTGTTGTCGTTGGCGAGGGCTAACTGCGCGCCGGAGGTGAAGGCCAGACCACGCGAACGGGTGGCGTTGGCTTCGGCAACGGCAGCGGCGGTGGCGGCATTTTCGGCCTGAAGCTGGGCCTCGCCCTGGGCGTAGGTGGCGGTGACGAGGTTTTCCCCGGCGATGCGGCTCTGGCTGACGGCGACGGCGGAGAGAATCAGGGCGATGACGGTGGCGGCGGCCAGCACGCCGACAAGCGCCTTGAGGATGTTCCGGGAACGGCGTTCGAGGGCCGCTTCGCGGGCCTGACGCTGGGCTTCGAGGGCACGCTGGTGGTCGCGGGCTTCGAGGCTTGCCTGGAGGTAGCCGCGCTCGGTTTCGGTCAAGGCGAGGGTGGTTTCGGCTTTCCAGGATTCAAACTGATCCAAACGAGCGCCGGAGGCGAGGAAACTGGACTCGCGGCCGGCGGCGACCCATTCCTCGGCGGCGGCAGCGAGGCGGCGCTGCATCCGCAGGTCTTCGCGGCTGTCGCGGAGCCAATCGCGCAGGCGATCCCACTGGCGGATGAGGGCTTCGTGGGCGATTTCGACGGTGGGGGTGCGGCTGGCCGGATCGCGGTCGAAGGTGAGCAGGCGGAACTGGCCGAAGCGATCCACGGTGCGCTGCATGGCGGCAGAGTCGGACTGAAGCGAGAGGAGTTCATCCAGGCGGACGCGGCGACGGGTGTCTTCCGCGCCCTCGTTGGGGGTGATGAGGCGCAGGAACATCTGGCGGGCGGCGGCCTGCCCTGCCGCATCGAGGCTCTGGTAGAGGTCGTTGGCACGGCGGGCTAACGCGCCGGATACGCCGCCGATTTCGCGGTAAGCCTGGGCGGTGAGCCAGCGGCCATCGCGCCGCTCGAACAACTCGGTCAAAGCAAATTGCAGGAGAGGCAGCGCACCGGGCTGCTCGGCGACATCGGCGATGATCTGAGGGACGAGGCTGGCTTCTAAGCCCAGGCCAGCGCGGGTGGCGGGTTCGGTGATGGCACGTTCGAGTTCGTCGCGGCTGAGGGGCAGGACGACTTCGGTGCATTCGCGGATGAGTTCGCCGAAGCCGGGATAGAGGAGCGGACGGTCGTAGAAATCGGCGCGGAGGGTGGTGATGATGCGAATGCGGCTGGCCGAATCACGGGCGGCGGCGTGGAGGAGGTTGAGGAAGTGCGTCCGGGCGGCTTCGTCCTCGGTCTGGGTGAAGACTTCCTCGAACTGGTCGATGACGAGCAGGAACTCCGTGCCTGCCGGAAGGATGCGTTTGACGGCGCGGACGAGGCCGCGGTCGTCTTCTTTAAGCTGGGGGAGCAGGCTGGATGGTGGATTGACGGCGACGCGCAGGAGGGCGGCTTCGAGTTCTTCGAGGGGATGCGTACCGGGCAGCATCTCGACGATGAACCAGATGCCGGAACCCGGCAAGGCATTCTGGCGGAGGCGGGGCAGCAGGCCGGCTTTGATGACGCTGGATTTGCCGCTGCCGCTGGGGCCGACGACGGCCAGGAAACGGGCGGATTGATCGGCGCCGCTGAGCAAGCCGATAAGATGATCGACGAGGGTCTCCCGACCGAAGAAGTCGGCGGCATCGGCTTCCTGGAAGGCACGCAGCCCTTTGAAGGGATTGACGATCTCGGCGGCGTCGATGCCCTCGATGGCGAGGTCGCCGGGACGTTCGAGGCCGGGCAGACGGGCGACTTCGTCGGGTGGTGCGAGGATGCCAGACTCGATGAGCGCCTGGTGGAGATCGGCGTTGAAGGCGACAACGCTGGGGTAGCGGTCGCTCCATTCTTTCTCGGTGGCTTTGCTGATGACGCGGTTGAAGACTTCAGGCAGGTCGGGGCGGCTCTCATGAACGGGGGGGAGCGGCTCCTGGAGGTGCTTGGTGATGATGGTCGAGAGGGGCAGTCCTTCGTAGGGCAGCGCACCCGTCAGGACTTCGTAGAGCATGATGCCGAGGCTGTAGACATCGGTTTGTGGGCTGACCGGCACGCCTTTGATCTGTTCAGGTGAAAGGTAATGGGGCGATCCCATGAGACGCCCCTGCTCGTCTTCGCGGATGTAGAGGCTGTTCTGCTCGGTCAGGTTCCGCAGATCACGGGCGATGCCGAAATCGGCGAGGAAGGCATTCTGGTCTTCGTCGAGGAGGATGTTATCCGGCTTGAGGTCGCGGTGGATGACGCCGGCGCGGTGGGCGACGCTGAGGGCGGCGCAAATCTGGTCGAAGAGGCGGCCTACGTCTTCCAGGGGCCAGTAGCCCTGCTTGAGGCGGGCGCGGAGGCTGCCGCCGCGCAGCCAGCGCATGACGAGATAAGCGCCATCGGCTTCGCGCCAGTAGTCGTAGAGCGGGACGATGTGGAAGTGTTCGAGGTGGGCGATGATCTGGGCTTCGGCCTCGAAGCGGCGGATGAACTCCGGGTCATTGATGTACTGTGGCAGGATGACTTTGATGGCGACTTCGCGTTTGACGGCCGGTTGGTAGGCGCGGTAAACGGCGCCGAATCCGCCCTGGCCGATGAGTTCAAGGAGTCCGTAGCCTTTGATGGTGCGACCGCCGAGTTCGGTCGGGAGGAGTGTGTCAATGGACATGCGCCATCCTCAAGGTGAAAACAAAACACCAATACGAATTGAACCGCCAAGACGCCAAGAACGGAAGAGAGATTCCACCACAGAGACACAGAGGACACAGAGGTATACGGAGGGGGTCGCCCGGCCATGAAATGGCCGGGCTAACGGAAGAACACCCCCTGCGGGGGTTCTTGACCACAGCACATGGTGGAAAACCCCGGCGATGCAATGTGGCACGAAAACCTACCCTTGTAAGCTCTACCAAGCAGGACACGGCGAGGCCGTGTCCCTACAAGTTAGACGTGATTGGTCAGCCGCTCCAGCCGGGTGGGGTTGGAGAGGGGGCTGCCGTTGGGCTACCGCCGCCTGATCCGCCACCCGATCCGCCGCCGCTGACGGGCTGGCCGGCGGCGATGGCTCGCGGGAGGGTCACACGGCCAGATACACAGGCGACCTGTCCGTTGACGAGGGCTTCGACGTTCCAGGAGAAGGTCTGCCCATCGCCCAGGGGTGAGCCGGTATCCACGGCGAAGGTGGTGGTCACGTTGCTGGTATCGGCGGTGATCCGCAGCCCTCCGTCCGGCCCGTAGATTTTGATGCGGTAGCTGGTCGCACCGGGAGCGCCATCCCAATAGAAGTTAGTGATGCCGAAGGCCAGTCCATCCAACGGCGAAGTGGGACGGAAGCGGCTGCAATTGGCCTGGCCTGCGGCAGCGCCGCTGGCGACAGAACCAACCGCGCCGTTGAGTTCGGACTGAATGGCCTGGACTTCTTCGGCGCTGGGCACGCTGAGAGGGTCATAGACGACCTCATCGGGGACGACATCGGTGAGGCTGGAAAGCTGACCGCGCTCGTCGCCCGTGATTGGACGCAGGCCGGTGGGCGCACCGGAAGGCTGGCGGCCGTCATCGCTCAGAGGAATGTTGACGGTGAAGCCGGGCGGGATGGAAACGGTGGCGATACGCGCGCCGCCGTTCAGGACAAAGATGCGGAGTCCTTCGCCGGGGATCGTCCGCAGCACGATGGTGGACTCGAAGGCGATGTCGATGCCATTGACGGTGATGCGGGCGGTCAGGCCTGCGGGGGCCTGGATCACCAGCATGGACTGCGGGAGTCCATCGCAGGTGGCGGGGTCAGACCCGGTATTCAGGAAGAAGGACTGCATGAGGCTCTGGGACTCGCTGGTGATGACGGGGAGCGAGTCCAGGTCGCCCTCGCTGGAAACGACCTGACGGCTGATCCAGGCGATCTGGTCAGCAGCCAGCACGCGCAGCCAACCACCATCGGGGCTGCGGCCGTCGGCGGCGAGTTCTTCCCCGACCTTCGCGCCGCCGACCACCTGCCCTTCAGCACTGGGGCGGCTGCGAAGATTGGCGCCGACGAGCGGCGTGACGATGATCGGATCGACCGGGACAAAGGCGCTGCCGGGATCGACGGCGTTTTCCAGATCGACCTGGCCGACCATGATGAACTTCAAGCCCTGCTCGGAGAGCGCCAGGGGCACATTGGCCTGAACATTGAGGAGCGCCAGCCCCCAATCATCGGCGGCGGGACTGAGCGCGGAGGTATTCAGCGCGGACAGGCTGGTGAGCGGGAGCGTATCGCCGGGGGATTCAAACGCGCCCTCGGCTCCATCCAGCAGCGAGGCGCTGGCCGCACGGCCATAGCAGGCCGCGCCGCCACCCATCTCGGCGCAGTTCTGGCTGAGGCCTGCGAAAGCCTCGACCACCAATGCTTCACACGTAGACTGCGCTGCTCCCATGACCATGCCAGAAAAGAGCAGCCCGACCGCGAGCAGGCTGAGCAACAGCCCGACGAAGACACGCGATACCTGTACCATCTCCCCACCTCCCTGTAATGCAAGTATTCATTATAGCGTGAAGATGGTTTTGCGCGCGCCGGAATTGGAATTCCACCACAGAGACACAGAGAACACAGAGGAATACAGAGGGGAATGGACAAGAAAAACGAAACGCAAAGTCCCTATGAAATGGCATCACACCCGAAGATGAAAATCCAATGCAATACCACCACAGAGACACAGAGGACACAGAGATCATACGGAGGGGGTGGGGATTTTCAGGGCAGACGCAGAGAACGCAAAGGATGCGGAGGGGGTGGGGATATACAGGGCAGTAAACACGAATGCGGTGGAGCTGACCGCTCCACCACATTCGGAGGTGTGCCTATCGCGGAAGGGTCAGTTCAGGTTTTCAAAGAGGCCGGCTGCGCCCATGCCGCCGCCGATGCACATCGTGACCATGCCGTAGCGAGAGCCACGGCGCTTCATCTCGTGGATGATCTGGACGGTGAGCTTGGCGCCGGTACAGCCGAGAGGATGGCCGAGGGCAATCGCGCCACCATTGACGTTGACCTTCTCCGGGTTCATCTCCAGGGTGCGGATGACAGGAAGGGCCTGAGCCGCGAAAGCCTCGTTCAGTTCGATGAGGTCGATGTCGTCGAGCTTGATCCCGGCGCGGCGAAGAAGCCTGGGCACAGCATTGATCGGGCCGACGCCCATGATCTCCGGGCGGACACCGGCGACATTGAAGCTGACGAAGCGAGCGAGCGGCTTGAGTCCCAACTGGGCCGCTTTGCCGGCTTCCATGACGATGACACCCGCCGCGCCGTCGCTCAGGGGGCTGGAGTTGCCGGCGGTGACGCGCCCGCCCTGACGGAAGACGGGCTTGAGCTTCGCCAGTCCTTCGACGGTGGTTTCGCGGCGGAGGTGTTCATCTTCGCTGAAATCGACGACGACGGTTTGGCGTTTGCCGGAGTCATCCACCACGATTTCCTCGATGCGGAAGGGGGTGATCTCCTGGGCGAATTTGCCCGCGTCGGTGGCGGCAGCAGCCTTCCTGTGGCTCTCGTAGGCGAACTGATCCATGTCCTCGCGGGTGACGCCGAATTCATCGGCGACACGCTCGGCGGTCAAGCCCATGCTCATGTAGACGTTGGGATCATTCTCAGCCATGTAGGGGTTGGGGCTGATGTGGAAGCCGGTCATGGGCACGGCAGACATGCTCTCCGCGCCGCCAGCGAGGATGACATCAGCGCCGTTGGCAATGATGCGTTCGGCGGCCATGGCGATGGTTTGCAGGCCGCTGGAACAGAAGCGGTTGACGGTCTGGGCGGGGACTTCCACGGGCAGGCCGGCTCGCAGGGCGATGACGCGGGCGAAGTTCAAACCCTGAGCGCCTTCGGGCATGGCACAGCCGATGACCACATCATCGATCTCGGCGGGGTCGAGCTTGCCGTGGGTCTGCTGCATCAGTTCGTTGATGACGACCGAGGCCATTTCATCGGAACGCGCGCTGCGCGTCACGCCCTTCTTGGATTTTCCAACGGCGGTCCGGGCCGTCGCGACGATTACTGCTTCACGCATGGTGGGTACTCCGAACACTTAAGGACAAGACCGATTGTTCAACTAACCATCTCGCGGAGAAACGGCGCAGAAATGACATGGTTTTCGAGGGCGACCCGGCGGGTCGCCACTACGATGAACGGTTGTTCATTGGGTTTCTTCATGTCATCTTTGTTCCGTTTTCCCATCAGACGCGCCGGGCGCGTCGCTCTGAAAATGCTGATTACATGATCCTCGTCGCAAAGCCAGCCAAGCGCCGCGCATCAAGCGGCGGGGTCGGCGAAGATGGCGGCGACGGGCAGCGAGAAGCCGGGCAGCACATCCGCGCCGGACAGGGTATCACCGATGAAGAGATGAAACTCCTCATCAGGACGGTAGCCTTCGATGACCTGCCCTTCCGGGATCACCAGGAAGGCCAACCGGGTTCCATTCGCCAGATAGTAACGAATCTTCTCGCGCAGCTTCTTGAGGGAATCGGACGGCGATTTGACCTCCACAACGAGATCAGGCATCTGCGGCACACTGCCCTGCCTGACGAGTGGGCGGTTGCCCGCGATGAAGGCGATATCCGGCAGGCGGACGTTGCGCGGATCATCAGGATGGCGATAGCGGACTTCCATCACCACGCGGCCGGCTTTGTGCTGGACGACGTACTGCCACATTGGGGCGTAGATGTTGCCTACGATCAGCCCATGTTCTTCGGTGGGCATTTTCTCGACGATCTCCCCATCGATGAGTTCGAGCAAGCGTTCGGCATATTCAGGCGAGTCGAACATCGCCTCGAATTCATCCGCCATCACTGCCCGTGGTTTTTGGAGCGCCATCATCAATCCCTCGTCAACCGCAGTCCGCTTTCATTATAGGGCGAAAGCGGACTGCCTGTTCAGCGCGCTCAGTTCCGCAGCGGCTTGTTGGTCTGGAGCATGTGGGTGATGCGTTCCATCGTCTTGGGTTCTGTCACCAGACTGAGGAAAGCTTCCCGCTCCAGGTCGAGAATGTACTGTTCAGGAACCCAACCCGGCTCGCTGATGGCTCCGCCTGTCAGGATGTAGGCCAGCTTGCGGCTGATGTGGGCGTCGTAGTCGGTGGCGTAACCAGCTTCGCGGAAGCCTTCGATCCCCAGCAGCAGGGCGGCATGGGCATCACGGCCAGCGGCGTAGACCTTGCCGGGACGACGCGGCGTATAGCTGCGGGCCAGTTCGAGCGCGACCTGTTTGGCCTCACCGAGGAGGTGAGCGCGGTTCATCACAATGCGGTCATCGGCGGCCAGGAAGCCGATATCGCGGGCTTCTTTGGCGCTGGTGCTGACTTTGGCCGTAGCGATGGCTTCAAAGGCTTTCTGGAGGTGGGGCAGCACATCGGCGTTGGGATGGGCGACCATGACCGGGCTGACGACACGGCGAAGCATCTCCTTGCAACCGCCGCCGGCTGGGATCAGGCCGACGCCGAGTTCGACCAGACCGGCGTAGAGTTCGGCGTGGGCAACGG
>JAEUQZ010000244.1 GCA_016788965.1 Anaerolineae bacterium
GGACGCTTCGCCAGAGGTGATTCGGACGCTGGCGCGATTCTATGCCGAACACGGAGTGACGAGTTTTCTCGCCACAACCTGGACGGCATCGGGGGAACGAATTCAGGCGGCGCTGGAAAACATCGCCGCGTGCGCTGGCCCGCAGCCCAACGGGGCTACGCTGCTGGGGGCGCATCTGGAAGGGCCGTACCTCAACCCGGCGCGATGCGGGGCACAGGATTCTCAGCAGATTCGACGGGCAGAGTTGAACGAGGCAAAGTCGTTTCTGGACACCGGAGCCATTCGGCTGCTGGCGCTCGCCCCGGAATACGAAGAGAATCACTGGCTGATTGAGGAATGCGTCCAGCGGGGGATCACGGTATCGGCGGCGCACACGGCGGCGACCTACGAGGACATGCAGCGGGCAGTCGGGATGGGATTGTCCCATTCCACGCATACGTTCAATGCGATGACAGGTCTCAATCACCGGTCGCCGGGGACGGTGGGCGCGGTGCTGTCGATGCCGGAGATTGCCTGCGAATTGATTGCCGATACCGTGCATGTGCATCCAGCGGTGATGAAGATTCTGGTCGCGGCGAAGGGGATGAGCGGCACGATCCTGATTACGGATGCCGTGCGTGGGGCGGGACTGCCTGTGGGTTCGCAGTATGAGCAGGACGGCCGTCCGATCACGGTTGGTGACAACTCGGTGTGTCTGCCGGATGGGACGCTGGCGGGCAGCAAGCTGACCATGGAACTGGGCGTGCGAAACCTCAAAGCGGCGTTGGGGCAACCATTGGAAACTGTCTGGCCGGCGGCGAGCCTGAATGCAGCGCGGGCGATACGGATCGATGAGCGCAAAGGATCGCTGGAACCGGGGAAAGATGCCGACATCGTGCTGGTGGATGAAACTGTGACGGTGCGGATGACGATTGCAGAGGGTACAACGGTTTACAGCCAATCTCATTGAGGTTCGTTTCCACTCCGAAATGAGGGATGAAATAGTAGCAGTAGTTCTTTTATGTGAGTAGACAACGTTTCGATTCCGGGCTACAATCCAGCATAGGGATAGGGAGTCCAGGGCATTCGATTACAAGGTTCTCGCCTTCAGAATAGCTGCCATGACAGACACCAGGATTTGCTCGGTTTGCAGTAAAGAGAACACGCACGACGCGACAATGTGCGCCTCGTGTGGCGCGCCGCTGCTGTCGCTGCTGCCCTCGCGCACGACCAGCCACATTGAAGCGCCAGTCCTGAAGCCGACACCTTCAGAACGGGCTGTACAGCTCACCCGACTGTACGCCGATATCCTGGTGTTCCAGATTGCGGGTTACGACCAACCAGCACTGGTCAAGGCCAGCGCGGGAAAGGTCACGGTTGGGCGTTACAGCCCTGGTGAGATTCCGCCTATCCTCGACCTGACGCCCTATAATGCAAGCGCGATGGGCGTCTCGCGGAATCACGCGATCATCAATCGCCAGGGAAATGGATACAGCATCCAGGATTTGGGCAGCACGAATGGCACGTGGCTCAACGAAACGCGCCTGACTCCGCAGCAGGCTTACGAAATGAAGACGGGCGATACGCTGAGGCTCGGTCAGGTGACGATGCTGGTCTACTTCCGCACAGCGGATGAATCGACCGAAGACATCCTGAGTCTGCACATGGGTCAGAATGCGCTGGCTCCATTCAAACTGTCGCTGAAGGACTTGCAGAGCGCCATCCTGCCTTATCTGAATACAGTAGCGGCCATCCAGAGCATCTGCAATGAGGCGCTGGATCAGCCGTTCTCGGAGATGATGATCGGAAGCCTGAGCGTCGAAAGTTCCAATCCGGTCATCATGGTGAAAGTCTCCGGCGTTCATCAAGCGGTGCGGTTGGTGCGGAACAAGGGCGCGGTGTGGCGTGAAATGCACCTGGAGACCATCGAGTATCTGAGCCGGGCGCGTGAAGTCCGATCCACGACGGGCGAGTTCGTGAACGGCAAGACCGGAAAACTGCGGGAAGCCTTGAACGTCGCCATCATCGAACTGGCACAGGACTTTCTCTCCGACCTGATGCCAGAGCGCAGCGCATCCGAGCGGCAAAACTACCAAGAGCGGCTCGCCATGCAGCTCCATGCGCTGGCGCTCAGCCCGATTCGGCTCCTGACCGAGTAGGCCGAATTGCGCTGGCCGCGCGATGCGGCCATAATTCCATCAACAGCAGACATCAAATTTAGAATCACCATGTCGCAAGAACTGGGCAATCTGACCGGGCAGACGATTCGCGGTTATGAACTACATGAGCGGATCGGACAAGGCGGTTTCGGGACGGTCTATCGCGCGTATCAAACGGCGGTCGAGCGAGAGGTCGCCATCAAGATCATCCTGCCCGAACACGCCAATGATCCCGATTTCATCCGCCGATTCGAATCGGAAGCGCGTTTGGTCGCCCGCCTGGAACATCCTCACATCGTCCCGCTGTACGACTACTGGCGGGAACCGGGCATGGCCTGCCTGGTGATGCGCTATCTGCGCGGGGGCAGCATACAGGATCGGGTCGATGTCGAGGGCACATGGTCGCTGAATGCGATTGCGAAAATGCTCGATCAGGTCGCGGATGGGTTAGAGGTTGCACACCGCAACGATATCGTTCACCGCGATCTGAAACCCGCCAATATCCTGCTCGACGAACAGGGTAATGCCTATGTAGCCGATTTCGGGATTGCCAAGAAACTGACCGCAGAAGCGCAAGCGCCCAGCCTGGAAGATCGCTATGGCTCGCCCGCGTTCATCTCGCCTGAGCAGGTCACTGGGCGGCCAGTATCCCCGCAGAGCGACATCTACAGTTTGGGTCTGGTGATCTATGTCCTGCTGACCGGGCAGGCCCCCTTCCCGGATATGGACACGACGACGGTCATTCGCAGGCAGATCAGTGAAACACTGCCCGGCCTGCAAAGCATCCGCCCCGACCTGCCGTATGCGCTCAATCCGATCATCTGGCGAGCCACATCGAAGCGACCCGATCTACGCTATGTCAGCGCCCTTGACCTGGCGGCTGATTTCCGACAGGCGATTGGGGCGGCTCCACTGCACGAGCGGGAAAGCAGTGGTAACTTCACGTCAGTTCCCGCCGGGGTGGTGTCTTCCAAAGGCAGCACAGTCATTCTGAACCCCCAGTCCGCGCCAGGCAACCCCTACAAGGGGCTGAAATCGTTTCAAGAGGCCGATGCGAACGACTTCTTTGGTCGCGGCGCACTGGTAGAGCGACTTCTAGCACGGCTTTCCGCAAAAGGCCGATTCCTGGCAGTGGTCGGACCGAGCGGCAGCGGGAAATCCAGCGTGGTGATGGCCGGGTTGATCCCGGCGCTGAAGCAGGGTGTCCTGTACGGATCACAAGACTGGTACTATGTGCAGATCACGCCGGGAACTTCACCGATCAATCAGTTGGCTGAAGCGCTGCTGCGCGTGGCGACGGCCGTTCCAGAGTCGCTGCCGGAACGACTGGCCGGTTCGGATGATGCGCTCAACGAGCTGATCCTGGCGCTGCTGCCGGAGTCCGGCTCGGAGATGATGCTGGTCATCGACCAGTTTGAAGAACTGTTCACACTCACGACCAATGAGGCAGAACGCCAGCAGACTCTCAGTCTGCTGTACAAAGCTGTGACCTCCGAGCAAAGCCGCCTGCGGGTGATCATCACGCTGCGTGCTGACTATTATGACCGCCCCTTGCTCTATCCGGGTTTCAGCGATCTGATGCGCGACCACACCGAAATCGTGACGCCGTTGAGTTCAGCGGAAATGGAAGCCGCGATTGTCAATCCGGCGGAGCGGCATGGCGTTCATTTTGAAGTAGGGCTGGTGGCCGACATCATTGCCGCTGTGAATCGGCAACCGGGAATGCTGCCGCTGCTCCAGTTCGCGCTCACGCAGCTTTACGAACAGCGCGAGGGTTACGTGCTGACCAATGAGGCTTACGAAGCGATAGGCGGGGTCAGTGGGGCGCTGGCAAAACACGCCGATGAGGTTTATGAGGCACTGGATTCAGCCAGTCAAGCGGCCGCGCGGCAGTTGTTCATGCGGCTGGTCAACCCCGACGAAGCGACTGGGGACAGCCGACGGCGCATCAAACGGACTGAACTGAACGCCATTGCCAGTGATCGCCGGATCATGCAGGAAGTCATCAACACGTTCGGACGAGCCAGACTGATGACGTTCGATTATGAGCCAGCGACTCGCACCCCGACGGTGGAAATCGCCCATGAGGCATTGATCCGGGCCTGGGGACGGTTGAAGTCGTGGCTGGATTCCAACCGGGACGAACTGCGGCTGCATCGCAAGCTCACGGCGGCTACGAGCGATTGGATCACCGCTAAGCGCGATCCCAGCTTCCTGGCAACCGGATCACGGCTGAGCGAACTCGAACCGCTGATTGTCTCGTCATCACTCAAACTGACCCAGGACGAGTCGAACTATCTGTGGGCCAGCGCCGCGGCGCGGCAGCGGAGCATCCAGCGGCTGCGGGCGCTGTTGATTGGACTGGCCGTGTTCTCGATTGTGGCGCTGGCGCTGGCCGTGTTCGCGCTGGATCGCCAAGGGGCAGCGGAAGGTGAGCGGCAGCGTGCCGACGAACAGACGCAGCTTTCGCGGTCGCGTGAACTGGCCGTCAGCGCCCTGACGGGCATCGAAAGCCCTGATCTCAATCTGCTGCTCTCGGTGGCAGCGATGAACACCGCCGATACACCGGCTGCCCGTAACAGTCTGCTGACGAATTTGCAGACCAATGCCGCGATTGATCGTTTTCTTTATGGACATACGGATGGTATCCGGGCTGTAGCATTCAGCCCGGACGGACGGTTGTTTGCCACGGCGGGACGGGATCGCAGCATCATTTTGTGGGATGCCGGGACATTTCAGCCCATCGGCGAGCCGCTGCTCGGCCACACCGATTGGATCAACGCGCTGGCGTTCACATCAGACAGCCTGACACTGGTTTCGGCGGGCAACACAGGCAACATCCGGCGCTGGGACACCCGAACTGGACAAGCCATCGGAGCGCCGCTGTCCGGCGCGGAAAACGGGGTTTACAGTCTGGCAATCAGCCCGGATGGGCGACAGGTCGCCGCTGGGGATGGCGCGGGCAGCATCGCTGTGTGGGACCTGAGCAGTGCAACACGGGCCTTCTCGATCTCGAACGCGCACAGTGATATCGTCTACGCACTGGCCTTCAGTCCAGATGGGCAGTATTTGGCTTCAGGGGGCGGCGACAGCCTGATCCGACTCTGGGATGCGAAGACGATGGAGTCGATTGGGGAACCATTGGCAGGGCACGAAAGCCTGGTGCTGACGCTGGCGTTCACGGTGGATGGAACCACATTGGCGTCAGCCGGAGTGGATCGGAGCATCATTCTGTGGGATGTCCCCAGCGGCACACTCCTCGACCAATTCGACAGCGGGCACAGCGAACGCATCCGGTCGTTGGCATTCAGCCCGGACGGTCGCCTGATGGCTACCGGATCGGCGGACGAGAGCGTGCGACTGTGGGATACAGAAACATTCGAGCCAATCGGGGAACCGCTGCGAGGTCACGAGGAAGCGGTATGGAGCGCAGCCTTCACCAGAGACAGCAGAAAGCTGGTTTCAGGGTCAGGCGATGAAGATACCTCCCAGCACAGCCTGATCGTGTGGAATTTGGAAGCGATGCCCAGCTTGATGCAACAGGCGATCAGGCGAGACTCGGATGTCCTGGCCGTGGCGATTAACTCCGATGGGAGCCAATTTGCCACCGCAGGAGGGATCGAATCGGGAGATTCATCCATCCAACTCATCGATGCGACGACGGGCGGGCTGACCGGTTCGCTGACCGGACACGAACGCTATGTCACCGGATTGGCATACAGTCCTGACGGCAGCAGCCTCGTTTCGGCCAGCACGGATGGAACAGTCCGTGTGTGGGATACACAGCAATCAACAACACGACGCACACTCAGGCTGCCGTTGGGAACAACGGAATTGATCTTTGTCGCGCTGGCGATCAGCCCGGACAGCTCGATCATTGCGGCGGCGGGCGACAATCAGCGGATCGCGCTTTGGGATACCAGACAGGGTGATTCGCCCCGCATCCTCCCACAAAGCCATACCGATTCCATTCTGGCGCTGGCGTTCAGCCCAGACGGGAAGACGCTGGCCTCGGCGGGTTGGGATAAGACAATTCTGCTCTGGGATGTGGCATCAGGTACACTGCGTCCGATCCAATTGAGCGGGCATACAGACGCAGTCATGACTCTGGCATTCACGCCGGATGGGAAGCGGCTCATATCTGGGTCGCGCGACGGAACGATTCGGGTATGGGATCTGACCGCAGCAGAGCCAACAAATCAAGTCCTTAACGGGCACAATGATTGGGTCACGGCGGTGGCCGTCAGTTCGGATGGGCAGTTCTTCGCTTCGGCGAGCCTGGATCGAACCGTCATCCTCTGGGACCTCGCCAGCGTTCAGCGGATCGGGAAGCCGCTGTCGGCCAGTACAGACTGGATCACCAGTCTGGCAATCGCACAGGACAATCAAACCCTGCTCATGGGGACACAAGACGGACAGGCTGTCACCTGGAACATGGATACCGCTGAATGGAAGAGGCAAGCGTGCGGGGTGGCGAACCGCGATTTCTCACCGGGCGAGTGGGCGCGATTCTTTGGCGATCTCCCATTCACCCCAACTTGCTCGTCCACGCCGTAAGATAACGGCGAAACCTCACTCGAAAAGCAAACCGCCGAACCCAGTGGGTTCGGCGGTTTGCTTTTCTGCTGCACTCAAGGTGTGCTGGTTGGACTCGGGGCAGCGCCCTGCCCCCCCAGGGGTGGCGTCGGTGACGGTAGATCGGTCGGAATGGGTGTGAAGCTCGGTATTGGAGTGGGAGGAATAGGCGTCGGCGAAGGCAGCGGGGTTGACGACGGTATCTCCGTGGGCACGGGCGTGAAGGTATTCGTCGGTGGGACCGGAGTAAACGTTGGCAGCGGTGTGTTAGTCGGGACGGGCGTATGGGTAGCCGTATCCGTCGGAACGGGCGTAAACGTCATCGTCGGCGTATTGGAGGGTACTGGACTCGATGTCCAGGTGGCTGTGGAGGTCAGCGTCGGTGTTGGCGATGGAGTCTGCGTAGATGTGGCCGTCGAGGTCAGAGTCGGACGCGGCGTGGCTGTATTGGTCGGCGTCGAGGTCTCGGTCGGCGTGGGCGTAAAGGTGGCGGCCAGTGGCGGCGCAACCGTGATATGGCGCTCCAGGCTGTCCACGGGAGCAACCTGTACCGCGCTGAGATCGTAAGGCTGTGGTTCACTGGGCGGCGCGGCAGCCACGAGGTTATTGTCGAGCGGAACTGTTACACTGGTTCCTGCGACCGCAACCTGTTCGACTCCCAGCGCCTCGACTTTGGCAGATCCCTCGAGGGTGTTGACCACCATGCGCTTCTGATCGGGGTCAGCCTGAATGAAGGCGGTAGACCCCAACTTGATTTTGACTTCGTTGATCCACAGACGGATTTCGGCCACCCCTTCGGGAGTCTGGATCAGGATTCCATCGTTGGGGGCTTGAGAACAGGTCGTTTGCTGACTGCCATTCTTCAGGAAGAATGCTTGCATCGGGCCGTAGCTGGTCAGCGCAGGGTCGATGATCGGCAGCGCATCGAGATCGGCAGTCGTCTGGATCAACGACTGGCGAAGCCAACCGGTT
>JAEUQZ010000245.1 GCA_016788965.1 Anaerolineae bacterium
GTCGTTGTTATGATTTCCACTCAGTTCGACGACATCGACTCCCAACATCTTGAATAACTCGAAGTGCGTCTCCTTCGAGCAGAACGCGCCCAGTTCATCCCCGCGCGTAGCTGGACAGTCCGCCGTGAACGACACTTCATTGCTGATGTGGAACAAGTCAGTCTGCTGCGCCGCAGGCAGCAGTGCCTCCCCCGCCCACGTCACGCCCTTGGCGTCGATAGCCTCCCGCGTCAGCCGCGTCAGCGCCGTCACCCCCGAAAACGTGAACCGGGTCAATTTCAGAGGATCGTAGTTGGGACGGTCGCTCTGGAACGCGAACGGAAACCCGCTCAAATCCCCGTCCAGCGGATGCACCCCATCCACATGCAGAATCCGATACTGGGGTCGCAGCCCCTCCGTCGGCAGCAGCGTATGCAGCGTTCGATCCTTCCACAGCGCGTTCAGGATGGCTTCATCGGGCAGCACCACCGTCCCCGCATGAATCGCAGCGCCCAGCGTTTGCAGCCGCGCATAGACGCTCTGACCCAGCACCAGTTTCGCATCCAATTCGCCCGCCCGGATGCCCCGCAGCCGCGTCCCCTCTATCGTGGTCTGCAAGCTGGGGAACGCCACCGCAGGCAGGAACACCTCATAGTCGGCCGTCTCGCTGGATAGCGGCGTTGGCTGCGGTGTGTTGGTGGCAAATGCGAACGGAGTCGCCGCCGGGCTGGCGGCCTCCTGTATCCATGCCTCCGCATAGAACCGCAGATACGTCTCGACGTGCTGTTTCCAGTAGGCGTTGTTGTGCTGGCCTTCGGGATACACCGTGTAGCGGTAAGTCAGTCCCCGCGCCCGCAGCGCCTCGTCCATCAGGTCCAAACCCGGCCGCGCGAAGTCATCCTTGCCCCGGTCGAGCCAGATTCGCAGGTTTTCCAGTCCCGCCGCTGATCCCGCCAGCTTCAACGGGTTGTATTCCGGCGGTGCATGTCCCGGATCGAAAAAGGCGCTGTGCCCGCCCACCGCGCTGAACAGATCGGGATGCCGAAACGCGATCTCGAACGCCCAGAACCCCCCGCGTGAAATCCCGCCGATGCCCCGCCACGCCCGTTCTTTCCGAATGCGATACTCGGCCTCGACGCGCGGCATCAGTTCTTCCAGGAACACATTCTCCCACGACACCCGCTCGAACTGGTTCTCGTTAGCGATCCATTCTCCGAACGGCATCACCACGATCATCGGCGGCAGAGTTCCCGCCCCGATCCCGGCATCCAGGATGCCCGGCAGTCCCAATCGAACCCACTGGCCGTCATCTTCGTTCGACCCGTGCATCAGATACAGCACGGGGTAATCCCCGCCCTCGGCATAGCAGGGCGGCGTATAGACCGAGTAGTACATCGTCGTCTCGGCGATGCCGCTTCGATACGTCCCGCGCGTGATGACCCCCTGCGACTCGCCGCAGGTTGCGCTGCTTGGCCGCCACGCGCTGGTCAACAGGAACGTAACAAAACACACAGTGAGTAGAACAAATCGCATACCCAGGTGAGAATGAACCTTGCTCTTATGCCCGCTCATGCCGATACTATAGCACACCGCTCTAGACCGATCACGGCATCGGAATCAGGCGGGACGCGCTTGTTTCGGCAGGCGTTTCGGGTTAATGTAAGGATGCGGACGGCGCTGTTCACAGGGACGAACTAATGGGAACACTCAACCCCGATCTGATCTCTAAAGATGTAGATGCGGTTATCAACGATGCGGTGATCCTCAAAGACCAGTATCGCAAATCGACGTTGACGCCCGAACTTGTCCTGCTGGCGCTGCTCCGCCGCCCGGATACCGCCGCCGCCCGCCTGCTGGACATCTTCAAGACCGGCCGCGCCGTCGATCTCAAGAAGCTGGATCGTCAGGTACATCTGGCCGTGGAAGGCCGCGCCGACCAGAACGGCAACCTCGATTTCACCGCCAAAGGCAACCGTCAGGTTCCGCTCTCGCGCCAGACCATCATCCTGGTCGATGACGCCCTCAGCCTCGCCAACTCGCAGGATGAAGTCCGCGTCGATAACGATCACGTCATTTCCATCATGGCCGAGCCGTCCATGTCCACCAGCGGCCTTCTCCGCCAACAGGGGATTACCCCCAAGGCCATTACCGACATCCTCATGGATCACAGCCAGGTGCGTCTGCGCCCCGATGGCACGACCCAGGATGTCGTTGCCGAATCCAAAGCGGGCAAGCTCCGCGCCGTCTATTTCCGCGAAGGCCTCCTCCGCGACATCGTTAACATTCTGTCGCAATCGGTCAACCGCCACATCGTTCTGGTTGGCCCCGATGGCGTCGGCAAGCGCACGCTCGCCTACAGCCTCGCGCTGCTCATGTCGGAAGGGAAGGGGCCGTCCGGTTTATCCAACCTCGTCCAGATTGACGAGACCGCCTTGCTGGACAGCGACCAGAAAGCTGTTCGCGCCGGGATGAGCAAAGCCGCTGGCGGTATTCTTTTCATTCCGCACCTGCACCGTTTCTTCGGCGGCCCCATCAAAGCCGAATTCAGCAAGGCCGCCCCGTTGATCCAGAAAGCCTTCCTGTCCGACGATCCCGTGATTATCGGAACCAGCAGCGAACTTGACTACAAAGAACGCCTGCTGACTGTCAGCGCCATCGCCGAAAACAGCCAGATCATCCGTGTACCCGAACCGACCCTCGATGAAACTATCGAAATCCTGAAAATCCTCAAGCCCCACCTTGAAGCGGATTACAAGCTCCAGATCGTCGATGAAGCCCTCGGTCTGGCCGCGCGTCTCGCCAAGCGGTATCTGACCGCCACGCCCCTTCCGCGCAGCGCCGAACAGCTTTTGCACCGTACCGCCGCGCTGGTCAACATGAGCCAGCAAAGCCAGCTTCCCTTCGTTCATGAACGCACTGGCGATACCACCCTGGATGCCGAGGACATCACCCTCGCCGCCAGCCAGATGACCGGCGTTCCCGTCAACAAGCTCGGCGAAGACGAGCGCCTCCGTTACGCCAGCATGGTCGAGCACATCAAGGAACGTCTCATCGGGCAGGACGAAGCCGTTCTGTCCGTCAGCCGCGCTATCAAGACCGCCCGCGTCGGCCTGAAAGACCCCAAACGCCCCATCGGCGCGTTCCTGTTCCTGGGGCCGACCGGTGTCGGCAAGACCGAACTGGCAAAGGCGCTCGCTGAATTCATGTTCGGCAGCGAAGATTCGATGCTCCCGCTCGACATGAGCGAGTTCAAGGACGAATCCAGCCTCAACCGCCTGATCGGTTCCCCCAGCGGCTATGTCGATAGCGAAGCCGGCGGCCAGCTTACCGAGCGCGTTCGCCAGCAGCCCTATATCATCGTCCTCTTCGATGAGGTGGAGAAAGCCCACCCACGTGTCATGGATATCCTCCTTCAGGTCATCGAAGAAGGCCGCCTGACCGATGGCCGCGGCAATCCGACTCAATTCAGTGAATCCGTCGTCATCCTGACCAGCAACCTCGGCTCGGAGAGTCTCGCCGTTCCCGTCATCACCGATGAAATCCGCGAAGAGGCCATGGAACAGGTGCGGACTTGGTTCCGACCGGAGTTCCTCAACCGCCTCGATGAAGTGATTATGTTCAATGCCCTCTCGGCGGAAGACCTCCATAGTATTCTGCTGCTGCTCCTCAAAAAAGAAACCAAGATGGCCTCCGAGCGCGGCCTCACCCTGGATTTCACCGACTCCGCCGTCCAGTGGATGCTCGATCAGAACGACGAACCCCAATATGGCGCGCGTCCCCTGCGGCGCATCATTCGCCGCTTCGTTCGTGAACCGCTGGCCGACTTCCTGCTGAAGGTCAATCCGCCCGCTGGAACCCAGGTGCGCGTTGATGCGCCCGATACCAGCGGCCTGAAGTTCGCTGCGTTGGTCGATGGCAAAGAAATGACGGTAGGACAATAGGATTCTCCAATGCGTCGCTTTCTCTCGTTGTTCTTCGGACTGACCGCTCTCGGCATGGGTTGGGTGCTGCTCAACCGCGACCGCGATGAAGACGTGCGTCCCTTCAACATCGGCCTGAACGAGATGCCCTGGCTTCCCGCCTCGCTCGGATTCTTGGCTGTGCTGCTGGGCTTGGCGAGCAAACGCCCCGCCCGCGTTGGCGCTGCTGCCGGATTGATCGGCGCGGCGGCGGCGTTGAAGTCGCTCACCGAGTATCAGGCCGTGGTCGAAGACATCGAATCTGCCATGAAATCTGGACTCGGCCCCGACTACGAAGTCCAGATTCCCGCCGTGCAGCGCCTTCGCCTGCCGAAGCTGCCCGTCTGGTTCCCCGAATCCCCTTCAACGCCCCACACCCGCCTCTGGCGCGATATCGTCTTCGCCTCGCCAGAAGGCAAGACGCTCAAACTGGATGTCTACCAGCCCATGCTCCTGCCCCCTCCAGGGATAGACCTGCCGTCCATCATCATGATCCACGGCGGAAGCTGGCAAACCGGGGATCGCGGCGGTTGGTTCGAGCCGCGCGCCCGCTGGCTTACCGCCCAGGGCTACGTCGTCTTCGATATTCAATACCGTCTTGCTCCGGCTGACCTCTGGCCCGCCCAGCTAGAAGATGTTCACGCCGCCATCCGTTGGGTGAAGTCCCACGCTGCCGAATACCGCGCCGATCCCAACCGCATCGCCCTCCTAGGACGTTCGGCAGGTGGACATCTGGCGCTGATGGCCGCCATGCGTGCCGATGCCCAGACGCGCGTGCAGGCCGTGGTGTCGTACTATGCTCCTGCTGAATTCAAAGTTCCCGGCTTGCTCCCTTCGTCACCAATGCCCACCCTCATCGGCGGCACGTATGAAGACAAGCCCGAACTGTCCATTGATGCCAGCCCCGTCGATTCGGTCAAGGATGGTCTGCCGCCCATCCTCTTGATCCACGGCCTGATGGATAACGTCGTTCACCCCTTCCACTCCGAGCGTCTGATCAACGCCCTGGCGATGACCAATACCCCATCTGTCCTGCTGCGAGTCCCCTGGTCGCGCCACGGTTTCGATGCCACCCCTGGCGGTCTGGGTGGTCGCCTCGTCGATCACTATCTGGCCCGCTTCCTGGCCTGGAGCTTGTACCGAGGGGAGACGTAATGCCCCATACCGTCGTATCTCGTCCGCAGCCCCAGCGCCCGGCCACAGGCCTCTTGGCTTGGCAGGCCACCATCGGCTATCTGCGCTATCAGGACGATCTGAACGCCGTCCTCAGTGTCGAGGCCCATCCTGCTGGTGATGACCGCCTCCTCTGGGATGCTTCCGCCGCCTGGGGTCAGATCACCGAAAAAGTCACCGACAAATACTCCCTGCCTGCCGCCCTGCGTGATCTCTGGCAGGAGGTCAAATCCAATTACCTCATCTTCGACTCTGCCGAGGCGGTCGTCCGCAGCCCGGCCAACTATGCCGACGACGAGTGGCTCGACCCCGATACCCAGAAAGTGCTCTACAAGACCATCGACATGCTCCGCGCCGTCTACGGCCTGGATTGGACGCTGGCGATGGTCTACCAACCTGTCGAAATCCCGGCCATGCGTTTTCAGGCCGACCTCATCTCGAACCATCGCACCGTCCAACTCGGCGGGCATGGCCCCACCTTGATCGAGGCCTGCCGTGACCTGTATCGCAGCGCCGCCCATCGCTTCCTGGAACACACCGGCAAGAACCTGTCTGATCTGGATTAGCCTTCCATCGCATCCGAGGAGAACCTGAATGACCACAGTCAATACCACCGTCTTCCGCAAATACGATGTGCGCGGTACAGTCAGCGGCGATAAGCCGCAGTTGACCCCCGATCTGGCCCGTTTGGTCGGCCGGGCGCTCGGAACCTATCTGCCCAAAGAATTTCAGACCGAGCGCGTTTTTGTGGGCTGTGACAACCGCGCCTCATCGCCCATCCTCAAGGCAGCTATCATCGAAGGTCTGCTTTCCACGGGCATGAACGTCACCGATATCGGCCCGGTCATGACCCCCACCGTCTATTTCGCCTCCGCCAGCTACGGCGATAAAGGCGCTGGCATCATGATTACCGGCAGCCACCTCGATACCCGCTATAACGGCATCAAGATGGCCTACGGCCCCCTCGCTCTGGCCGACCAGCAGATTCAGGCGCTCCTCCAGATTATCCAGACCGATGCCTTTGCGGTGGGGCAGGGTCAGTTGACCCAGGACTTGCAGATGATCCACCACCACATGGATGTCATCGCCTCCAAGGTCAGGATCGCCCGTCCGCTCAAAGTCGTGCTGGACGCAGGCAATGGCCTGAGTGGTTCCTATATCCCCCAGGTCTTGAACAAACTCGGCATCGAAGTCATCGGCCTCTACCTCGAATCCGATGGAACCTATCCCAACCACCTGCCCAATCCCGAAGACCCGGAGACCACCAAAGACCTCGAAGCCAAAGTAGTCGAAACCGGCGCCGACCTCGGCCTCGGCTTCGATGGCGACTCGGATCGCTGCGGCTTCATCGACGACCACGGCCACCACATCGCCGCGGATCGTCTCCTGGCGCTCCTCGCCCGTGACTTGCTCAGCCGTCAGCCTGGGTCTTCGGTCGTCTACGATGTCAAAGCATCCCAGGCCCTCCCCGATGAAATCCGCAAGTACGGCGGCGTCCCCGTGATGTGGAAGACCGGCCACAGCCTCATGAAGCGGAAGATGCACGAGATCGGCGCGCCCCTCGGCGGCGAGGTCAGCGGCCACCTCTTCATCGGCGAAAACTACTTTGGCTTCGATGACGCCCCGCTGGTGGCTCTCAAGACCCTGGAAATCATCGCCCGCCAGTCCAGGACCATCTCCCAGCTTTTCGACGAGATTCCCAAGCTGGCCGCCACCCCGGAGATCATTCTTTCAGCGCCGGATGCCGTGAAGTTCCAGATCATCGACGAGATGACCCAGGTTCTCTCGAAGGATTATCAGGTCTTTACCCTGGATGGCGTCCGCGCCACCTTTGAACACGGCTGGGGACTCGTCCGCGCCAGCAACACCCAGCCTGCCATCACCCTGCGCTTTGAAGCCTACACCCGCCCGCAGGTCGTGGAATACATGAACATCTTCAAGTCTCTCCTGGATAAGCACCCGGAGGTCGATCAGACCAAGCTGACCGAACAGATCAAAGCCTTCAGCAGTTAGCAGTCAGATAACCTGAGACAGATGACGTCATTTGTATGGGGCAAGGACGCGCACCGGCGCGTCCGCCCCGTTCTCATTTGTGAGAGCCTCTTGTAGAGGCGCTACGCCCGCCTCCTAACCACTCAATTCCCTGGAATGACGATTCCTGAGAAACCGCCGCGCTCCTTCATAAGAAAGCAGTTCAGCCATGACCGACCACTTCCAGCAGACTTACGCCCAGCACGCCGATGCTTACGAAGCCCTTGTTGCGCGTGAAGATTATCAGGGCAACATCCTCACGGCGCTGCAATCCATCCGCCCGCTGGCCGGACTCCGCGTCGTCGAATTCGGCGCCGGCACAGGCCGCCTGACCCTGCTGCTCGCTCCCCTGGTGAGTCACCTATCCGCCTTCGATGCCTCCGCCCACATGCTGGAAGTCACCCGCGCCAAAGTCACTGCCCAGGGCTTGTCCAACGTCCACATCGAAGTCGCCGATAACCGCAGCCTGCCCGTGCCGTCGGCCAGCGCCGATCTTGCCATTGAGGGCTGGAGTTTCGCCCACTCCGTC
>JAEUQZ010000246.1 GCA_016788965.1 Anaerolineae bacterium
GTGAAGCCCGGAGGAACCGGGACGTTGGCGCGGGTCATATCGGCCAGGCCGGAGCCTTTGCCACCCAGCAGGGCGCGGACTTTATCCCACGAGCCTAATGACTTCTCGACTTCGTTGATGTCATCGAACAGAAAGACCCATTTCTTGCCAGCGGGCTGGCGTTCCGCCTTTTTCTTGGTGTTGGCGGTGGCTTCGGCTGCACTCATAATCGATTCCTCCCATTCCTTCCCTAGAGGGGTGGAGCATAAAAACTTCAATTGGACTGATTGTCTCACCAAACGGGGAGACCACTGTCATGACGGTTGACAGGTCTTGAGATGATGAGTGTAATGTCCTGAGTGGAGGCCGGGGGTATGGCCGGCCTCCAAACCTGTGTCAGTCGTCAGAAAGCCTAATCAGATGGCGGGCTGGTACGTGACCAGCGCGCGCATGTACTGGGCACGCTCGAAGGCGCTGGGGTCCTCGGCATTGATCTGGCTGAGGCTGCCGCGCATCTGCGTGACCGACTCGTATTCGTGCGTTTCCAACCAGTGCACCAGACCGTCATTGACCACGCGAAGGTGATCGATGCCGTTCTTGAGCAGCGCCGAGGTCATCATGGTGACGTTGGCCCCGACCATGAGCAGCTTGATGGCGTCTTCGACATTGTGGACGCCACTGGTGGCGGCGAAGTCCACCGGGACGCGCCCGTAGAGGATGCCGATCCAGGTGAGCGGCAGGCGCAGCGCCTGGGGCGTGCTGAGGATGACATTCGGGCGGACTTCCAGCGTCTCGATGTCGATGTCGGGTTGGTAGAAGCGGTTGAACAGCACCAGGGCGTCGGCTCCGGCTTCGCCCAGCCGCTTCGCCATGTTCGCCATGTTGCTGAAGTAGGGGCTGAGCTTGACCGCCACTGGAATCTGCACCACCTTCTTGATGGCACGGAGGATATCCAGGTAGGTCAGTTCAACCGACTCGCCGCTCAGGTCGGGATCGGTGGGTATGTAGTAGATGTTGAGTTCGAGGGCGTCGGCCCCGGCCTCTTCCAGCCGCTTGGCATAGCGCGTCCAACCGCCCAGTGACGACCCGTTGAGGCTGGCGATGACCGGGACACCGACGGCAGCTTTGGCCTTGCGGATCAAGTCCAGGTAGCTATCCGGCCCGGCATGATACTGTTCGGGTTCCGGGAAGTAGGTCAGCGCCTCGGCATAGCTCTCCGTGCCGTAGAGCATGTAGTGGTGCATCATTTCGCGTTCGCGCTGAATCTGCTCCTCGAACAAGGAGAACAGCACAATCGCGCCCGCGCCGGAATCTTCCATCCAGCGGATATTATCCAGTTTCTCGGAGAGGGGTGAGGCCGAGGCGACCAGCGGCGACCGCAGCTTCATCCCCAGGTACGTCGTTGAAATGTCAACCATGACTTCCCCCTCAGTGTTGACCGTTGGCGATCTGAACAGGACGCGATGCGAGATATTCGTAGAGTGCCCAGCGGGCGTTGACATCTTCCTGGGCCTGGGCGAACAGGACTTTGGCGACTTCCGGCTTGCTGAGTTCCAGCATACGGAAGCGGTTCTCCATCCGCAGGTATTCCTTGAGGGCCATCTTCGGGGCACGCGAGTCCAGGATCATCGGGTTCTCGTTGTGCAGCGCCCGTTCCGGGTTGTAGCGATACAGCGGCCACTGGCCGGATTCGACGGCAGCCTTCTGGTTCCGCATGGCCGTGCCCATGTTGATGCCGTGGGCGATGCAGTGGCTGTAGGCAATGATGAGCGAGGGGCCGTTGTAGGCTTCGGCTTCCAGGAAGGCTCGCAGGGTCTGCTCGTCCTTCGCGCCCATGGCGACCCGCGCCACGTAGACATTGCCATAGCTCATGGCGATCAGACCGAGGTCTTTCTTGCCAGCGGGTTTGCCGCCCGCCGCGAACTTGGCGACAGCCGCGCGAGGCGTGGCCTTGGACATCTGCCCGCCCGTATTCGAGTAGACTTCGGTGTCCATCACCATGATGTTGACGTTGCGGCCAGAGGCCAGGACGTGATCCAGGCCGCCGAAGCCGATGTCATAGGCCCAACCGTCGCCGCCGATGATCCAGACATCCTTGCGGACGAGGTAATCGGCCAGCGCCAGGAGGCGTTCGGCTTCGGGGTCTTTCTGACCGGCGAGGCGCTCCTTAAGCTGGGCAACCCGCTCGCGCTGGTCGTAGATGCCGGCTTCGTCGTGCTGGTCAGCGCCGAGGATAGCCGCGACCAACTCGTCACCGACCTGCGCGCCGAACTTCTGGAGCAGTTCGCGGGCGTACTCGGTCTGCTTGTCGAGGGCGACGCGGATGCCCAGGCCGAATTCGGCGTTGTCTTCAAAGAGCGAGTTCGACCAGGCCGGGCCGCGGCCGTCACGGTTGAACGACCAGGGCGTGGTCGGCAGGTTGCCGCCGTAGATCGACGAGCAGCCCGTGGCATTCGCCACGATGGTGCGGTCGCCGAAAAGCTGGGTGATGAGTTTGATGTAGGGCGTTTCGCCGCAGCCGGAGCAAGCGCCAGAGAACTCGAAGAGCGGCTGCTGGATCTGCTGCTGCCGAATGGCCGAGACCTTGATGTGACGGCGGTCGGCTTCGGGCAGGTCGAGGAAGAACTGCCAGTTGACGTTCTCCTGCTCGCGGATGGGCGGCTGCGGGCGCATGTTGATGGCCTTGAGGTTGGCCGCCGACTTGTTCTTGGCCGGGCAGACATCCACGCACAGGCTGCACCCGGTGCAGTCTTCGGGAGAGACCTGGATGCTGTACTTCATGCCGTGCCATTCGGTATCTTTGGCATCCATCGACAGGAAGGTGGGCGGGGCCTGCCCCAGTTCTGCCGGGTCGTAGACCTTGATGCGGATGACCGCATGAGGGCAGACCATCGCGCACTTGCCGCACTGGATACAGACGTTGGGGTCCCAGACGGGGATTTCCTGCGCCAGATTGCGCTTCTCCCATTGGGTTGTCCCACTCGGATAGGTTCCGTCCACGGGCAGGGCGCTGACCGGGATCAGGTCGCCGCGGCGGGCGATCATCTCGCCGAGGATGCCGCGAACGAATTCAGGCGCTCCGGCGGTGACGGGCGGAAGCTGCTCGACCGTCGAACTGACCTGGGCCGGGACGGAGACTTCATAGAGGCGGTCGAGCGTGCCATCGACGGCCCGCAGGTTCATCTCGACGATTTCCTCGCCCTTCTTGCCGTAGGTCTTCTCGATGGAGTGCTTGATCTCGGCGATGGCTTCCTCACGCGGGAGGACGCCGGAGACGGCGAAGAAGCAGACCTGCATGACGGTGTTGATGCGGCCTTTCATGCCGACTTCAGCCGCCACGCTGTAGGCATCGATGGTGTAGACCCGGAGGCGCTTCTGGATGATCTGTTCCTGCATGTGGCGCGGCAGTTGATCCCAGACCTCCTCGGCGGGACAGGGCATACTCAGTAGGAAAGTGCCGCCTTCGACAATGCCTTCGAGCATGTCGTAGCGTTCCAGGAAGGTCGGCTGATGACAGGCGACGAAGTTGGAACTGGTAATCATATACGGGGCGCGGATCGGTTCTGGGCCGAAGCGCAGGTAGGAAATGGTCATCGAGCCAGATTTCTTCGAGTCATAGAAGAAATAGCCCTGCGCGTGGTTGCTGGTGCTTTCACCGATGATCTTGATGGAATTCTTGTTGGCGCCAACCGTGCCATCCGCGCCGAGGCCGTAGAAGACGGCGCGCACGACGTTGTCTGGCTCGATCTCGAAGGTGTAATCCACGTCCAGGCTGGTGTGGCTGACATCATCGACGATGCCGACAGTGAAGTGATTCTTCGGGGCGGCCGCGGCCAGGTTGTCGAAGACCGCTTTCGCCATGGCCGGGTTGAAGTCCTTCGAGGCCAGACCGTAGCGCCCGCCATAAACACGCGGAACCTCTGAACCCATCCACTCCTCGAAGATAGCGGTGACTGTATCCTGGTAGAGCGGTTCGCCGGCACTGCCCGGTTCCTTGCAGCGATCCAGGACGGCGATGCGCTTGACCGTAGGCGGCAGCGCAGCGATGAAGCGGCGCATATCGAAGGGCCGGTAGAGCCGCACCTTGAGGACGCCGACGTTTTCGCCCTGGGCATTCAGGTACTTGACGGTTTCTTCGCAGACTTCCGCGCCCGAACCCATCACGATGACCACGCGGTCGGCATCCGGCGCGCCAACGTATTCATAAAGCTGGTAGGCGCGGCCAGTCAGTTCGGCGAACTGCTGCATCATCCGTTCGACAACATCGGGACAGGCGGCGTAGTACGGGTTGACCGTCTCACGCGCCTGGAAATAGACATCCGGGTTCTGCGCCGTGCCGCGAATGAAGGGACGATCCGGCGTCAGCGCCCGCGAACGGTGGGCGGCGATGAGCGCCTCGCTCATCATGGCGCGGAGGACGTCTTCGTCGAGGACTTCGATCTTGTTGACTTCGTGCGAGGTGCGGAAGCCGTCGAAGAAGTGCAGGAAGGGGACACGCGCTTCCAGGGTGGCCGCGTGGGCGATGAGCGCCATGTCCTGGGCTTCCTGCACCGAGTTGGACGACAGCATCGCCCAACCGGTTGAACGGGCGGCCATCACATCGCTGTGATCGCCATAAATGGAAAGGCCCTGCGCGGCGAGAGCGCGGGCCGCGATGTGGAAGACCGTCGAGGTGAGTTCACCGGCGATCTTGAACATGTTCGGGATCATCAGCAGCAAGCCCTGCGAGGCTGTGAAGGTGGTCGCCAACGCGCCGGCTTGCAATGCGCCGTGGATGGCCCCGGCCGCGCCGCCTTCACTCTGCATTTCGATCACCTGGGGAACTGTGCCCCACAGGTTGGGCCTGCTTCCGGCTGCCCACTCATCTGCCCATTCGCCCATCGGCGAGGCCGGGGTAATCGGGTAGATGGCGATTACCTCATTCAACAAATAGGCAATGCGAGCAGCGGCTTCGTTCCCATCAATCGTGGTATAGACCCGCTGAGTCATATCATCACTCTCCCCCTCTTCCTTCGATGAGGCTTGAACGCATGTGGCATCCTGTTTTCAGGCCACGTCCGGCGACACAAAAACGAGTTCCACTCATCATGTATGGAATCTCCTTGAATTAACCAGTGATGGTTGTCATCTGAAATAAGTCGCGTTCATCGGTATTCTGCGAAATGCCTCAAGAACTGAACGAGGACTTCCCGGTAGTGCGGGAGCCGCATTTCCAATACTGCCGAGAGGCCATCGTGCAAGTCGAAGCTCGCGCCCCCGATGCGGCAGAGGTGCGCTTCCGGGGCGCGGCCATACAGATATGCCGACCAGCCGAGCAGTTTCTCCGGGTCGAGATCGTGATTCATGGCGTTGGGGGACTCGGTCGGGTCGATGCGGTGGATGGTGATTTCACCCGGCGGCTGAATCTGGTCGGCGTCAATGAAGAGAACGCAGTCCGCCCGGCTGATGGGATCGGCGAGTTCGGGGGTCAACTGCTGGCTGATAATGCACTCGACCCCCTGAAAGGAGGTCGAGTCGAGGAGTTCCTGGACGAGCCGCGGCCCGATCCCGTCATCGCAGCGCAGCGAATTGCCACAGCCGATGACCAGGATCATGTCCGCCTCACTTCATCGACGACGGCGCCGTCAGGAGCAAGAAGCTGGATTTGCAGCGGCATGTGGCCGATGGCGTGGGTCGAGCAGCTCAGGCACGGGTCGAAGGTGCGGATGACGGCTTCGACCCGGTTGAGCATTCCTTCGGTCAGTTTATCGCCCTTGACGAAACGCTGGGCGACTTGCAGCACACCCTGATCCATCGCCAGGTTGTTGTGCCCGGTGGCGATGATGAGGTTGGCGCTGGTGATGAGGCCGCCGCGGTCGATGGTGTAATGATGAATGAGTGTGCCGCGCGGGGCTTCGCTGATGCCGAAGCCCTCGCCGCTGTTGGCGTCCGCATGAGCGCGGACGTGCTTGCTGAGGATATCCGGATCGGAGAGCAACTGCTCAGTCTTCTCGAAGCAGTACAGGATTTCGATCAGGCGCGCATAGTGATAATGGAAGGAGCTGCGCCGATCCAGCCAGCGGAAGCCAGCGTATTCGGCATCGGCTCGCGGCGTGCCGGGGCGATCCACGATGTTGAGCCGCGCCAACGGCCCGACGCGGTAGATGCCTTTGGGATAACCCATCGGGCGATAGTAGGGTGACTTGAGGTACGAATACGGCTCGACCGCCTCGCTGATGTAATCCTGGTAGTCGTCAGCGGCCAGATGGTCGGCGATGATCTTCCCGTCCGAGTCGGTGATGCGGATTTTGCCGTCGTAGAGCGCCAGGGTCGAGTCTTTGCTGACCAGGCCCATGAAGAGGGTCGGGAAGTTGGCGAAGGACTTGATCTCCTCCTCGAACGGGCGGAGGGCTTCCTTGTACCAGTCCAGCGTCCGGTGTACCAGCATCAGCCCTTCGGGGATGACTTCCAGGATGCGGTCGCGCTTTTCGGCAGTCAGCGGGTCACTGACGCCACCCGGAACCACCCAGGCGGGATGGATGCGTTTGCCGCCCAGCAGTTCGATGATCTGCTGACCGATCTGGCGCAGGCGCACGCCATCGCGGGCGATTTGCGGATTTTGCTCGGCTACTCCGAAGAGATTGCGTTTGGCCGGATCCGAGTCCATGCCCAACAGAATATCGGGTGAGGTCAGGTAGAAGAAGCTCAGGGCGTGCGACTGGATGATCTGGGCCAGGTTGAGGATGTGGCGCAGGTTGGCGGCCGTCGCCGGGATTCGCACGGCCAGCAGGCCGTCGCAGGCTTTGGCCGAAGCGACCAGATGGCTGACCGGGCAGATGCCGCAGATCCGCGCCATGAGCGAGGGCATCTCCGGGAAGGGCCGCCCGACACAGAACTGCTCGAAGCCCCGGAATTGGGTCACATGAAAATGGGCATCTTCGACATCACCAGCGTCGTTGAGTTGAATGGTGATGCGACCATGGCCTTCGATCCGAGTGACAGGTTCGATGATGATTTCGCGCGTCATACTGTAGTGGTTCTCCCGGCTCTAGGCCCCAAAGCGCGTTTTGCCGGTCAGCACAGGCTGGTTGCCGGCAATGAGTTCTGCGAGTAAGTGGTAGATGACATCCGCCGAGGGCGGACATCCTGGGACGTAGACATCGACCTTGACGACGGCGTGGACGGGGCGCACCCGTTCCAGCAGGCGGGGGACATGGATGGTCGGAATCTCGCGGCGGAAGAGGCTTTCGTTGAGATAGACCCGCTCCAGGATGGTCTCCGTGCTGAAGGGATTCCGCATGGAGGGGACGTTGCCGGTGACGGCGCAGTCGCCCAGCGAGACCAGCACGCGCGTCCGTTCGCGGATCATCCTGATCTTGGTCAGATCGTCTTCACTGCTGATCGCGCCCTCGACCAGGGTGACATCGACCTGTTCGGGGAATTCCTTGAAATCGACCAGCGGGCTGTAGACCAGAT
The DNA here is from genome assembly GCA_016788965.1 of Anaerolineae bacterium. GTDB lineage: Bacteria > Chloroflexota > Anaerolineae > Aggregatilineales > Phototrophicaceae > CFX2. The sequence continues at coordinate 7,435 of JAEUQZ010000246.1, forward strand.
CGATCTGGCTGGCGAGGTCGAGCAGGCGCTCGTCGAGCGCCCCGTCGGCGACAAAGGCACGATGGAGATCGTCGTCGGCTTTCAGCGGTCGCTCGCTCAGGATGGCATACAGCGCCTGCCGCCCTACCGGCGCCGTGATGCGCAGCCACTTCTCGGGCAGCGTAT